>NZ_JAKWFH010000070.1:0-32294 GCF_029522185.1 Burkholderia sp. IO2
CGACACCACCGAGACCACCGGTCCCGCCGCCGACACCACCCAGTGCGCCAGTCAGTGTTCCGACTGCACCGGTTGCCGTGTTCGCCACCGTGCCGACGACACCACCGAGACCACCGGTCCCGCCGCCAACGCCACCCAGTGCACCGGTCAATGTTCCGACTGCACCCGTTGCCGTGTTCGCCACCGTGCCGACAACGCCACCAAGGCCGCCCGTCGGATTACCGCCACCGATCCCACCCAGTGCACCGGTTACCGTGCCGACCACACCACCAAGACCACCGGTCGGATCACCGACGCCACCCAAGGCACCCGTCACCGTACCCACTGCACCACTTGCCGCGTTGCCCACTGTCCCGACAACCCCGCCGAGGCCACCAGTCCCGCCACCGATGCCACCCAGTGCACCGGTTACCGTACCGACTACACCACCAAGTCCGCCGGTCGGATCGCCGACGCCACCCAAGGCACCCGTCACCGTACCCACTGCACCGCTTGCCACGTTGCCCACCGTCCCGACGACGCCACCGAGACCGCCGGTCCCGCCGCCGACACCGCCCAGTGCCCCGGTCAGTGTTCCGACTGCGCCCGTCGCCGTATTCGCGACCGTGCCGACAACGCCACCAAGGCCACCCGTCGGGTTGCCGCCACCGATGCCACCCAGTGCACCGGTTACCGTACCGACCACACCACCAAGACCACCGGTCGGATCACCGACGCCACCCAAGACACCCGTCACCGTACCCACTGCACCGCTTGCCGCGTTGCCCACCGTCCCGACAACCCCGCCGAGACCGCCGGTCCCGCCGCCAACACCACCCAGTGCGCCAGTCAGCGTTCCGACTGCACCGGTGGCCGTGTTCGCTACCGTGCCGACAACGCTACCAAGGCCGCCCGTCGGGTTACCGCCAGCGATGCCACCCAGTGCACCGGTTACCGTACCGACTGCGCCGCTTGCCGCGTTGCCCACCGTCCCGACGACATCGCCAAGGCCGCCCGTCCCGCCACCACTTCCGCCAAGGCCGCCCAGCGCACCCGTCACCGTGCCAACCACACCACCGAGACCACCGGTCCCGCCACCACCACCGCCGATACCACCGACCCCACCCAACGCACCCGTCACCGTACCGGCCACGCCTGCGACCGGCTCGAGCAATCCGCTACCGATATCGATGGTCGCGCTTCCTGTCCCCGTCCCTGCCAGCCCGATCGAGATACCGCCTGCATTCGGGCTGCCGACCGTCACCACCCCGTTCCCCCATCCCGCCACGGTGCCGACGAGTTCCCCGGGCGCGGGAGATCCGCCTGCGACGATCACGCCGTCGGATTTGCTGACACTTCCCAGCGGGGAAGCCAGTACCCCCGCCTGGGACGCCGAGGCGGCCAGGCTGAACAAAGCCGCGACCGACAAGGCGATGCCTGTCAATTTCACGTTCGCTTTCGCTTTCGCTTTCGTTTTCATGAGTAACCTCATTTCGGTTGGACAACCGCGGAACAGCTCGAGCGATAACGCGTGGACCCTGCCGCCGCGAAGGGGGCGCGAATCGTTCGCGGATTGCCCGATATGGCAAAGCGTTGAAACAGGTCTAAACACGCCGATACAACGGGATACCGGACACCGCGTGACGCACTTCATGAGAATCGATCTGCATAACGAAATTTCTGCAAAACGAATCAACAATCTGACGATCATCGAACGATCGTCAAACGATCGGCCGCTCACGACGATTCCATCGCAAGCGGCCGCCGCCCCTCCCCTCAGAACTTCCACAACAGATTGCCGTACAGCGCGTGGTCGCTGATGCTGCCGCCGATCTGGCCGCTGTAAGACAGCCCGAGCGACAGGTTCTTCGTGATGGCCGCATCGACACCGACCTCGAGCACCGCGGCATCACGCGCGACCGGCACGCCGGTGACGCTGAACGGCGAGCCGCCGCTCGCGAACGACAGCCTCGACGCCGGCTGCGTATTGCCGAACGCGTGCCGCCAGCCGACGGTGCCGAACGCCATGACCTTGCCCTTCGTCGTGACCGCGACGTCGGTCGAGGCCCGCACGCCGAGTGTCGAGAAGCCGAGGCCCGTCGTATCGGAATCGCCCTGCAGCGCCGCCGCGCCGCCGTTCTCCTTGAAGCCGTCGGTGTGCAGGCTGGCGTACGCGAGGCCGACGAACGGTTCGAGCGCGACGTTACGGAACGCCGTCGAGTAGCCGATCTCGGTGAACACCTGCGTCGCGTTCGCGTCGTAGCTGGCGGTATCGTGATCGGAGAAGCTGCCGAACGACGGATTGCGCTCGCTATGCACGCGGTACCACGACTGCGACACGCCACCGCGCACGTTCCACGCGTTGTACCGGCCGCTCGCGTACAGCGCGATCGTCTCTCCGTTGACCTTCGCCGACTCGTTCTGGTCGGTATTGAGCTGGCTGCGCGACGCACCGCCCGCGATACCGACGCGCCAGTGGCTGCTGACTTCCGCATCCGTGCCGACGACGAAGCCATACAGGTTGCGATCGATCGACGCGACGCCGTCGCCGTCGAACCGGCTATGCGAACCGTACAGCCGGCCCCACACCGCGGGCTTGTACGACTTGGCCGGCGTGCAGCCGTTCTCCGCGGCCATGCGCCGGTCGAGCGCCGCCGAATGATCGTCCGCCGACACCGGTGCCTCGCATCCGCACAGCGCCCCGCCCGGCTGCGAACCGAGCCGCGCACGATCGAGCACCGCATCGCGCACGTAGCGGCTATCCGACAACAGCACGCTGCGCGTACTCGGATACAGATCGCCGGCCAGTTGCGTGAACGCGCGGTTCGCGGTCGGCGCATCCGACGTCAGCACCGTGTCGAACAGCGGGTTGCCGGCGCCGAGCGTGCCGACCGCACCCGCCACCGCTTGCCCGTCGGGTGTCGTCGCGACCGACGAGAACGGCGTGCCGTTCGACGTCAGCGACATCAGCACCTGCGCCGGGTTGTACGTGAGCGTCGGCGTGAGGAACGCATACGTCGAGTTCACCGCGCTGAACTGCCCTTGCACGCCCGCACCGGCATTCACGATGGTGTAGAGCTTGCCCGGCTGGTATTGCCCGGTGGCCGCGACGACCTGTACCGATCCACCGTTGAGCGTGGCGGAGCCGGTCACGTCGAGACCGCCGCTCTGTTGCGGCGTGGCGCCGACCTGCAGCGTCGAGCCCGGCTGGAAGGTCGCGTTGCCCGCGACCTTCAGCGGCTGCCCGAGCTGGAGGACCGATGCGGTGCCGCCGCCCGACACGACCAGGCCGCCGATCGTGCCCGTCCCGGTGACGGTCGCGCCGTTGCCGACGGTCACCGGCGAGCTGGCCAGCGAACCGGTGACCGCGAGCGTGCCGCCCGTCACGGTGGTCGGCCCGGACAGCGTGTTGGTCCCGCTCAGCACCTGTGCACCCGTGCCGGCCAGCGTCAGCGGGCCGGTACCCGACAGCGTGCCCGCGAACGAGCTGGTGCCGGCGGTATTGACGGTCAGCGGCGTCGCACCGAGGTTCACGTTCGAACCCGTCGTGCCCGACAGCGTGCCGATCGACTGCGGTGCGGCCGACCCCGTGAGGTCCAGCGTCGCGCCGCTGCCCGCGAGAATCACCGGGCTCGTCGGCGCAAGGCTGCCTGCGCCGGCAAGCGCGAGCATGCTGCCGCTGCCGATCGTCGTGCCGCCGGTGTACGTGTTGGCGCCCGTCAGCGTCTGCGTGCCGCCGCCCTGCACCGCGAAGCCGCCGGTGCCGGCGATCGTGCCGCCGAACGAACCGCCCGTCGGACCGGCCACGGTCAGCGTATTGCCGCCGAGATTCACGGTCGAACCGGCGGCGCCCGACAGCGCGCTCGCCGTCTGCGGTGTCGTGGCCGCGCTGACATCGAGCGTCGCGCCGTTGCCGGCCAACGTCAGCGCGCTGCCCGCCGACAGGCCGCCGCTGCCGGCGACCGCCAGCGTGCTGCCGTTGCCGATCGTCGTGCCGCCCGTGTACGCGTTCGCGCCGCTGAGGGTCGTCGTCGACGGGCCGCTCACCGCCAGGTTGCCGCCACCGGAGATCGGGCCGCTCAGGCCGAGGTTGTTGGCGCCGCCCACCGTCAGCGTCGAACCCGCGCCAAGATTCACCGCGTTGCCGAGCGTCGTGCCCGCGACGCTGGTGCCGAGCGTGCCCCCGTTGCCGCCGACGCTCAGCGTGCCGCTGCCGAGTGCGGTCGGCGTGCCGGCGACCAGCGTGCCGCCGCCGGTGACGTTCGTGCCACCGGTGTAGGTGTTGGCACCCGACAGCGTCGTCGTCGCCGGACCGTTGACCGCGAGCGTGCCGCCACCCGAGATCGCGCCGCCCAGGCCGAGGTTGTTCGCGCCGCCGACCGTCAGCGTCGATCCCGTACCGAGGTTCACCGTGTTGTTCAACGTCGTGCCCGGCGTGCCGGCAGCCAGCGTGCCGCCCGCACCGCTCGCATTCAGCACGCCGGTACCGAGCGCCGTGTTATTCCCCGCGACCAGCGTGCCGCCACCGGTGAGGTTCGTGCCGCCCGAATACGTGTTCGCGCCGGTCAGCGTTTCGGTGCCCGTGCCCGACAACGTGAGGCTGCCGCCCGTGCCGGCGATCGTGCCGCCGTACGTGCCGCTGCCCGACCCGCCGAGCGTCAGGGTGTTGCCGCCGAGGTTCACCGTCGAACCGGCGACACCCGACAACGCGGTCGTCGTTTGCGGCGTCGTCGCACCGCTGACGTCGAAGGTTGCGCCCGCACCGGCCAGGTTCAGCGGGCTGCTGCCGGACAGGCTGCCGCCCGCGCCGATCGCCAGCGTGCCGCTGTTGATCGTCGTCGCGCCGGTGTACGTGTTGGTGCCCGTCAGCGTCTGCGTGCCGCTGCCCGACAGCGTCAACCCGCCCGTGCCGGCGACGGTGCCGCCGTACGTGCCGTTACCGGCGCCGCCCAGCGTCAGCGTGTTGCTGCCCAGGTTCACGGTCGAACCCGACACGCCCGACACTACGCCCGTGGTCTGCGGCGTCGTCGCGGCGCTCAAGTCCAGCGTGGCGCCCGTACCCGACAGATCGACCGCGCTGCCCGCCGATAGGCTGCCGCCCGCGCCGACCGCCAGCGTGCTGCCGTTGCCGATCGTCGTGTTGCCGGTGTACGAGCTGGCGCCGGTCAGCGTCGTCGTCGACGGACCGTTCACCGCGAGATTGCCGCTGCCGACGATCGCGCCGCCCAGGCCCAGATTGTTCGCACCGCCCACCGTCAGCGTCGACCCCGCGCCGAGACCGATCGCGTTGGTCAGCGTCGTGCCGGCCACGCTCGTGCCGAGCGAACCGCCTGCGCCGGTCGTAGTCAGCGCGCCCGTGCCGAGCGCCGAACCGTTGCCCGCGAGCAGCGTGCCGCCGCCGCTCAGGGTCGTGCCGCCCGTGTACGTGTTCGTCCCGTTCAGCGTTTCGGTGCCCGTGCCCGACAGCGTCAGGCTGCCGCCCGTGCCGGCGATCGTGCCGCCGAACGTCCCGTTGGCGGAACCGCCGAGCGTCAGTGCATTGCCGCCGAGGTTCACCGTCGAGCCCGCTACGCCCGACAACGCGCCAGTCGACTGCGGCGTCGTGGCGGCGCTCAGATCGAGCGTCGCCCCTGCACCGGCCAGATCGACCGCACTGCCGCCCGACAGGCTGCCGCTCGCGCCAACCGCCAGCGTGCTGCCGTTGCCGATCGTCGTGTTGCCGGTGTACGAGCTGGCGCCGCTGAGGGTCGTCGTCGACGGGCCGCTCACCGCCAGGTTGCCGCCACCGGAGATCGGGCCGCTCAGGCCGAGGTTGTTGGCGCCGCCCACCGTCAGCGTCGAACCCGCGCCAAGATTCACCGCGTTGCCGAGCGTCGTGCCGGCCACGCTCGTGCCGAGCGTGCCGCCCGCGCCGCTCGTGTTCAGCGCGCCCGAGCCAAGCGCCGAACCGTTGCCCGCGATCAGCGTGCCGCCGCCCGTCAGGCTCGTGCCGCCCGTATACGTGTTCGTCCCGTTCAGCGTCTCGGTGCCCGTGCCGCCCAGTGTCAGGCTGCCGCCCGCACCCGCGATCGTGCCGTCGTAAGTACCACTACCCGAACCGCCGAGCGTCAGGTTGTTGCCGCCGAGGTTCACCGTCGAACCGGCGACACCCGACAGCGTGCCCGTCGTCTGCGGCGTGGTCGCGCCGCTCAGATCGAAGGTTGCGCCCGCACCCGTCAGGCTCACCGGCGTCGTCCCCGACAGGCTGCCGCCCGCGCCGATCGCCAGCGTGCCGCTGTTGATCGTGGTCGCGCCGGTGTACGTATTGCTGCCCGTCAGCGTTTCGGTGCCGGTACCCGACATCGTCACGCCACCGGTGCCGGCGATGTTGCCCGCGTAGGTGCCGCTGGCCGACCCGCCAAGCGTCAGGTTGTTGTTGCCCAGGTTCACCGTCGAGCCGGCCACGCCCGAGATCGCGCCGGTCGATTGCGGCGAGGCGGCGCCGCTCAGGTCGAGCGTCGCGCCGGCCGCCGTCAGGCTGACCGGGCTGCTCGACGACAGGCTGCCGTTGCCGCCGATCGCGAGCGTGCCGCTGTTGATCGTGGTCGCGCCGGTGTACGTGTTGTTGCCCGTCAGCGTTTCGGTGCCGGTGCCCGACAGCGTCAACCCGCCCGTGCCGCCGATCACGCCGCCATACGTGCCGCTGCCTGCGCCGCCGAGCGTCAACGTATTGCCGCCCAGGTTGACGTTCGTGCCCGTGCCGCCGGACAGCGCGCCGCTCGTCTGCGGCGACGTGGCCGCGCTCAGGTCGAGCGTGGCGCCGGTGCCGGACAGGTCGATCGCGCTGCCCGACGACAGGCTGCCGCCCGCGCCGACCGCCAGCGTGCTGCCGCCGCCGATCGTCGTGCTGCCGGTGTAGGTGTTCGCGCCCGACAGCGTCGTCGTCGACGGACCGTTCACCGCGAGGTTGCCGCCGCCCGAGATCGCGCCGCCGAGGCCGAGATCGTTCGCACCGCCGACCGTCAGCGTCGACCCCGCGCCGAGATTCACCGCGTTGCCGAGCGTCGTGCCCGGCGTGCTCGCGGCCAGCGTGCCGCCTGCACCGCTCGTGTTCAGCGCACCGGTGCCGAGCGCCGAGCCGCTGCCCGCGATCAACGTGCCGCCGCCGCTCAGGGTCGTGCCGCCCGTGTACGTGTTGTTGCCGGTCAACGTCTCGGTGCCGGTGCCCGACAACGTGAGGCTGCCGCCCGCGCCGGCGATCGTGCCGCCATACGTGCCGTTGCCCGTGCCGCCGAGCGTCAGGTTGTTGCCGCCGAGGTTCACCGTCGAACCGGCCACGCCCGACAGCGTGCCCGTGGTCTGCGGCGTGGTCGCGCCGCTGACGTCGAAGGTTGCGCCCGTACCGGTCAGGTTCACCGGGCTGCTCGCGGACAGGCTGCCGCCCGCGCCGATCGCGAGCGTGCCGCTGTTGATCGTCGTCGCGCCGGTGTACGTGTTGGTCCCCGTCAGCGTTTCGGTGCCGGTGCCGGACAGCGTCAACCCGCCCGTGCCGCCGACCGTTCCGCCGAACGTGCCGTTGCCCGACCCGCCGAGCGTCAGCGTGTTGCCGCCGAGGTTCACCGCCGAACCCGCCGCGCCCGACAGCGTGCCGGTCGTCTGCGGCGACGTGGCCGCGCTCACGTCCAGCGTCGAGCCCGCGCCGGCCAGATCGATCGCACTGCCCGATGACAGGCTGCCGCCCGCGCCGACCGCCAGTGTGCTGCCGCCGCCGATCGTCGTGCTGCCGGTGTACGAGCTGGCGCCGGTGAGCGTCGTCGTCGACGGGCCGTTCACCGCGAGATTGCCGCTGCCGCTGATCGCGCCGCCGAGGCCGAGATTGTTCGCACCGCCAACCGTCAGTGTCGACCCCGCGCCGAGATTCACCGCGTTGCCGAGCGTCGTGCCGGCCACGCTGGTGCCGAGCGTGCCGCCTGCGCCGCTCGTGTTCAGCGCGCCCGTGCCGAGCGCCGAACCGCTGCCCGCGATCAACGTGCCGCCGCCGTTCAGGGTCGTGCCGCCCGTGTACGTGTTGTTGCCCGTCAGCGTTTCGGTGCCGGTGCCCGACAGCGTCAGGCTGCCGCCCGCACCCGCGATCGTGCCGCCATACGTGCCGTTGCCCGCGCCGCCGAGCGTCAGGTTGTTGCCGCCGAGGTTCACCGTCGAACCCGCGACACCCGACAGCGTGCCCGTCGTCTGCGGCGTGGTCGCGCCGCTGACGTCGAAGGTTGCGCCCGCACCGGCCAGATTTACCGGGCTGCTCGCGGACAGGCCGCCGCCCGCGCCGATCGCGAGCGTGCCGCTGTTGATCGTCGTCGCGCCCGTGTACGTGTTGGTGCCGGTCAGCGTTTCCGTGCCGGTGCCTGCCATCGTCAACCCGCCAGTGCCGCCGATCGTGCCTGCATAGTTACCGTTGCCGGTACCGGCCAGCGTCAGCGTGTTGCCGCCGAGATTCACGTTCGTGCCCGCCACGCCGGACAGCATCCCGCTCGTTTGCGGCGTGGTCGCCGCGCTGATGTCGAGCGCCGCGCCCGTGCCCGCGAGATCGAGCGCGCTGCCTGCCGACAGGCTGCCGCCCGCGCCGACCGCCAGCGTGCTGCCGCCGCCGATCGTCGTGTTGCCGGTATAGGTGTTCACGCCGGTGAGCGTGGTCGTCGACGGGCCGCTGACCGACAGGCCGCCGCTGCCCGAGATCCCGCCGCCGAGCCCGAGATCGTTCGCCCCCCCAACGGTCAGCGTCGCCCCCGCGCCGAGATTCACCGCATTGCCGAGCGTCGTGCCGCCGACGCTCGTGCCGAGCGAGCCGCCCGCGCCCGTGACGTTCAGCGCGCCGGTACCCAGCGCGCTGCCGTTGCCGGCGACGAGCCCGCCGCCGCTCAACGTGGTGCCGCCGTCATAGGTGTTCGTGCCGGTGAGCGTCGTGGTGCCCGCGCCGGTTTGCGCGAGGCCGCCGCTGCCGGAAATCGTGCCGCTCAGGCCGAGATCGTTCGCGCCGTTCAGCCCGAGCGTCGCGCCCCCGCCGAGCGTGACCGCGTTGCCGAGCGTCGTGCCGTTTACGCTCGCGCTCAGCGTGCCGTTGCCGGTCACGTTCAACGCGCCGGACCCGAGCGCCGTATTGCTGCCCACGCTCAGTCCGCCGCTGCTCAACGTCGTCCCGCCGCCGTAGGTGTTCGCGCCGCCGAGCGTGGTCGTGCCCGAGCCGGACTGCACGACGCCGCCCGCGCCGGAGATCGTGCCGCCCAGGCCGAAGTCGAACGCGCCACCGAGATTCAGCGTCGAACCGATGCCCAGATCGACGGCGTTCGCCAGCAGCAGGTTCGCCGTGCTTGCGCTGAGCGCGCCACCGCTGCCGGTGACGTTGAGCGTGCCCGTGCCGAGCGCCGTGTTGTTGCCGACCGACAAGCCGCCGGCACCGAGCGTCGTGCCGCCCGTGTAGAGGTTCGCGCCGGTGAGCGTGGTCGTGCCGCTGCCGGTTTGCGCGAGGCTGCCGCCGCCGGCGATGATGCCGCCGAGGCCCAGGTCGTTCGTGCCGCCGAGCGTCAGCGCCGAACCCGTGCCGAGATTGACGGCATTGTTCAGCGTCGTGCCGGCGACGCTCGCGGCCAGCGTGCCGCCTGCGCCGGCGAGGTTCAACGCGCCGGTACCGAGCGCCGCGCCGTTGCCGGCGACCAGCGTGCCGCCGCCCGTCAGGTTCGTGCCGCCCGTGTACGTGTTGATGCCGGTCAGCGTTTCGCTGCCCGTGCCCGACAGCGTCAGGCTGCCGCCTGCCCCCGCGATCGTGCCGCCGAACGTGCCGCTGCCGGCGCCGCCCAGCGTCAGGCCGTTGCCGCCGAGATTCACCGTCGAACCGGCTACGCCCGACAGCGCGCCGATCGCCTGCGGCAGCCCTGCGCCGCTCAGGTCGAAGGTTGCGCCGGCGCCGCCCAGATTCACTGCGCCGCCCGCGGCCAGGCTGCCGCCCGCGCCGATCGCGAGCGTGCCGCTGTTGATCGTCGTGCCGCCGCCGTACGTGTTCGCGCCGGTCAGCGTCTCCGTGCCGGTGCCGGCCATCGTCAGCCCGCCGGCACCGCCGATCGTGCCGCCGAACGTGCCGTTGCCGGAACCGCCGAGCGTCAGGGTGTTGCCGCCGAGATTCACCGCCGAGCCGGCCGCGCCGACCAGCCCGCCCGTCGTCTGCGGCGACGTGGCCGCGCTCAGGTCGAGCGTCGCGCCCGCGCCGGCCAGATCGAACACACTGCCGCCCGACAGCGCGCCGCCCGCGCCGACCGCGAGCGTGCTGCCGTTGCCGATCGTCGTGTTGCCGGTGTAGCTGCCCGCGCCCGTGAGCGTCGTGATCGACGGGCCGGTCACCGACAGATTGCCGCCGCCCGAAATCGCGCCGCCGAGGCCCAGATTGTTCGCACCGCCCACCGTCAGCGTCGCGCCCGCGCCCAGATTCACCGCGTTGCCGAGCACCGTGCCGCCGACGCTCGTGCCGAGCGAACCGCCCGCGCCCGTCACGTTCAGCGCGCCGGAACCGAGTGCGCTGCCGTTGCCGGCGATGAGCCCGCCGCCGCTCAGCGTCGTGCCGCCGGTGAACGTGTTCGCGCCGAGCAGCGTCGTCGTGCCGCTTCCGGTTTGCGCGAGCCCGCCGTCGCCGGCGATCACGCCGCCCAGGCTCAGGTCGGCCGCGCCGTTCAGGCCGAGCGTCGCTCCCGCGCCGAGATTCACCGCGTTGCCGAGCAAGGTACCGGCGACGTTCGTGGCGAGCGTGCCGCCCGTGCCCGCGACCGTCAGCGCGCCCGTGCCGAGCGCCGCGCCGTTGCCGGCGATCAGCCCGCCGCCGGTGAGCGTGGTGCCGCCCGAGAACGTGTTCGCGCCGAGCAGCGTCGTCGTGCCCGTGCCGGTTTGCGCGAGGCCGCCGTTCCCGGCGATCGTGCCGCTCAGGCCGAGATCGTTCGCGCCGTTCAGCCCCAGCGTGACGCCGGTGCCGAGGTTCACCGCGTTGCCGAGCGTCACGCCGGGCACGCTCGCGCCGAGCGAAGCCGAGCCGTTGACGTCGAGTGCGCCGAGACCGAGCGCAGTCCCGCTTCCGACCACCAGGCTGCCGCCCGTCAGCGCGGTGCCGCCCGCATACGTGTTGTTGCCGGTGAGCGCCTGCGAGCCGGTGCCGGCAAGCGTCAGCCCGCCCGCCCCGCCGATGTCGCCCGCGAAGACGCCGCTGCCGCTGCCGGCCAGCGTCAGGTTGTTCGCCCCGAGATCGATCGTCGAACCCGCGACACCCGACAGCGTGCCGATCGACTGCGGCGTGGTCGCGCCGCCGATGTTGAAGTGCGCACCGGCGCCCGTCAGGTTGACGGGGCTCGACGCGGCAAGACTGCCGCCCGCGCCGATCGCGAGCGTGCCGCTGCCGATCGTGGTGCCGCCGGTGAACGTCTCGGCCGCGGTGAGCGTCGTCGTGCCCGGGCCGTTCACGGACAGGCCGCCGGCACCGGAGATGAGCCCGCTCAGGCCGAGATCGTTCGGGCCGCCAACCGTCAGCGCCGCGCCCGCGCCGAGCTGGATCGCGTTGCCGAGCACGGTGCCGCCGACGGTCGTGCCGAGCGAGCCGCCCGTGCCCGTCACGTTCAACGCCCCCGTGCCCAGTGCGGCGCCGTTGCCGGCGAGGAGTCCGCCGCCGCTCAGCGTCGTGCCGCCCGAGAACGTGTTCGCGCCGCTCAACGTCGTGATGCCCGAGCCGATTTGCGCGAGACCGCCACTCCCGGCGATCACGCCGTTCAGGCCCAGATCGTTCGCGCCGGTCAACGCGAGCGTCGCGCCTGCGCCGAGATTCACCGCGTTGCCCAGCGCGGTGCCGTTCACGCTCGCGCCGAGCGCACCGCCCGTACCGGCGACGTTCAGCGCGCCGCTGCCGAGCGCCGTATTGCTGCCGGCGAGCAGCGTGCCGGCGCTCAGCGTCGTGCCGCCGCCGAAGGTGTTCGCGCCGGACAGCGTCGTCGTCCCCGTGCCGCTCAGCACGAGACCGCCGGTGCCGCCGATCGCGCCGCTCAGGCCGAGGTCGTTCGCGCCGTTCAGCGTCAGCGATGCGCCGTTCAGGTTGATGCCGTTCGCGAGTGCCGCGCCGGCGGCCAGATCCGCGCTCAGCGAACCGCCGAGGCCGCTCACGTTCAACGCGCCGCCGATACCGAGCGCACTGCCGCCTTCGACGATCAGGCTGCCGCCGCCCGTCAGGCTCGCGCCGCCCGTGAACGTGTTCGCGCCGGACAGCGTCGTGGCGCCGGTGCCGCCGAGCGCCAGGCTGCCCGCGCCCGAGATCGCGCCGCTCAGGCCGAGATCGGCTGCGCCGTTCAGGCCGAGCGTCGCGCCCGCGCCCAGGTTGACCGCATTGCCGAGCACGGTGCCGCCGACGTTCGTCGCGAGCGTGCCGCCCGTGCCGGATACGTTCAGCGCGCCCGTGCCGAGCGCCGCGCCGTTGCCGGCGACGAGGCCGCCGCCGCTCAGCGTCGTGCCGCCCGTGAAGGTGTTCGTCCCGAGCAGCGTGGTCGTGCCGGCACCGGTTTGCGCCAGTTGGCCACTCCCGCCGATCACGCCGCCGAGGCTCAGGTCGACCGCGCCGTTCAGGCCGAGCGTCGCGCCCGCGCCAAGATTCACCGCATTGCCGAGCACGGTGCCGCCGACGTTCGTGGCGAGCGTGCCGCCCGTCCCGGATACGTTCAGCGCGCCTGTGCCGAGCGCCGCGCCATTGCCGGCGATCAACCCGCCACCGCTCAGCGCCGTGCCGCCCGAGAACGTGTTCGCGCCGAGCAGCGTCGTCGTGCCCGTGCCGCTTTGCGCAAGGCCGCCGTTACCGGCGATCGTGCCGCCGAGACTCAGGCCGTTCGCCCCGTTCAGGCCGAGTGTGGCGCCTGCATCGAGATTGACCGCATTGCCGAGCAGCGTGCCGCCGACGTTCGTCGCGAGCGAGCCGCCCGTGCCGGTCACATGCAGTGCGCCCGTGCCGAGCGCCGCGCCCGTGCCGGCGACGATCCCGCCGCCGCTCAGCGTCGTGCCGCCCGCGAACGTGTTCGGGCCGAGCAGCGTCGTGATGCCCGGGCCGGTTTGCGCCAGCCCGCCGTTGCCAGCGATCGCGCCGCTCAGCCCGAGACCGGCCGAGCCGTTCAGGCCCAGCGTGACGCCGGTATCGATATTGACCGCGTTGCCGAGCAGCGTGCCGCCGACGCTCGTGCCGAGCGTGCCGCCCGCGCCCGACACGTTCAGCGCGCCGCCGCCGAGCGCGTCGCTCGTGCCGACGAGCAGCCCGCCGCCGCCCGTCAGATTCGTTCCGCCGACGAATGTATTGACGCCGTTCAATGCCAGCGTGCCGGTGCCATGCGCGTTCAGCATGCCGACGCCGCCGATCGAGCCCGACAATGCAAGCCCGTTCGCACCGTCCACCGTCAGGCTGCCGTTCAGCGTCACGTTGTTGAGCAGATTCACGCCGGCCGCGCCGGCCTCGAGCGTGCCGCCGCCGGCGACGATCGTGCCGGTGCCCAGCGCACCCGCGCCGTGGACGATCGCGGTGCCGCCGGTCAGCGACGCGTTCCCCGCCGTCGATGCGCCGGTGATGTCCCACGTGCCGCCCTGCACGGCGAGGTTGTTGAAATTGCCGAACGTATCGATCGCGATGGCGCCGTTCGCCGCACCGCCGGCGGCCGGGTTCAGTTGCAGGTTCAGCGTGTTGTTGCCGCCCACGCCCGCATCGACGCCGAGCCCGACCGACGACCCGGTCTGCGCATTGAACGTGTTCGACGTGCCGAGCGCCGCGCCCAGCGACACGTTGCCCGTGACGGTGCCGGCGTTGGTGAACGTGTTCCCCGCGCCCGGTGTCCCGCTGGGTGCGAGCACCACCGAACCGTTGATCGCGCCGCCGCTCGCGTTGGTGAAGTTGACCTGTGCACCGCCCGACGTGGTCACGACCTGCGCGGTGGGCCCCGCGCTGAAGCCGAGCAGGCCGGTCGTTCCGATCGTGCCGGCGTTCGTGATGTTCGTCGTGCCGCCGATACCGTTGTAGACCGTCAGCGCGGGCCCGTTGAGCAGCGAGCTCGTCGAGCCCATCATCACGCCCGTGCTGGCGTTCGTGACGTTGACCGTGCTCGCCGACGCGATATTGCCGACGACCGTGCCGTTCGACACGAGGCTCAAGCCGGACAACGCGGGGTCGATCCTGCCGTTGTTGGTCAGCGTGACGCCGCTGCCCGTCAGCGACAGCGCGGTGCCGCCGATCAGCGGCACCACGGAGACGGTCGCGCCGGACCCGACGGTCAGGTTGAGATTGTTCGCGCCGTTCGAATAGGTGGTGGTGGCTCCGGTACAACTGACGGTCGTGGTTCCGACGCAGGCGGCCAGTGCATCGGCGGGAACGATCCCGGCGCCGACCAGCGCGACCAGCATGCCGGTCGGCACGAGGAGTTTCGGACGTGCTTCCGCGCGCTTTTTGTTCGAGCCCATGCGCATACGCATAATCACACCTTCCCATAAGAGAATCGACGACACCGGGCATTCCCTCGCCGCATTCAAAATGCCGAAGGTAAATACCGGAATACGCTATTCGATGTTTTTTGGAAAAACACCGTCCCGTCACCAGTCCGAAGCGGATGGCTGGATTAAAAACAAACGAGAATCAATCGGCGAGAATTATTGAATCGGCATATTTTACTTTTAAGCCCCCTTCGTCACCCGGTAAATTTTCCACTAATTAGAAACGATTGTTTTTCATCAAACCAGGGCATTGCCCCGGCGAGCGGCTTTCCTCGCACCTCTGTCTATACAGGCCAACGAGGCCTCCACGCCGAAATCCTGCAGCGACGGGGCCTCCCGCCCGACAATCAAACGCCGGCCCGGTGCCGTCGAACAACCGTGCATCCCTTGCCCCGCCTGTCGTTTGGTCGGTGCCTGCCGTCCGATCCACGTGTCTCCCGGAGTGATCGCGAGTCAAATATAGGCTCGACTCGCAAACGTTTTCCATGGGGTCGACATTTTTTTGGCAAAACTCAACACTCTTTCATCTTCATTAACTACTTTGCATTCCGGATGAAAGCGATTCTTATTAAATTAATCACGCAAATTATTAAGAAAGGCAAAAAACTCAAATTCCCGGATGCCGACTTTTTACCGGATCTGCTTTAATTGATTCAGATCCGCCGCATTGTCTTTTTGGTCCGCGGGCGATAACGAGGTGTCCAAGGGAGAACTTCACGATGGTGACGTTGAATATCAACGACCGGCCGGCCGAGATCGACGCCGATCCGTCGACGCCGGTGCTCTGGGTGCTGCGCGACAACCTCGGGTTGACCGGCACCAAGTTCGGATGCGGCACCGGCGACTGCGGCGCCTGCACCGTGCATGTCGACGGCCGCCCGGCCCGAAGCTGCACGCTGGCGCTGTCGGCGGTCGGGAATGCGCGCATCACGACGTCCGAACATCTCGCCGACGATGCGGTCGGCAAGGCCGTCCTCGACGCGTGGCTCCGGCACGACGTCGCGCAATGCGGCTACTGCCAGAGCGGCCAGATGATGAGCGCGGCCGGCCTGCTACGCGGCAACAAGGCGCCGACCGACGCCGACATCGACCGCGCGATGGCCGGCAACCTGTGCCGTTGCGCGACTTACCAGCGCATCCGTGCCGCGATTCACGATGCGGCTCGCGCGCTTGCCTGAGCCTGCCGGGAGACTTTGACCATGCGTATCCGCACTTTCGGGCGTCCGGCAAGCGCCGACGCCCCCCACCGCGATGCATCCTCCGTCACCGGAGCCGATGCTCCGATGCCCGGCCGGCGCGGCTTCCTGAAGCTGACGATGGCGGCGAGCGGCTGCCTCGCGCTCGGCATCGCGCCGACGCGGGCGCGGGCCGAAGCCGGCAGAACCGTTCAGCCTTCGCCACCTCAAGCATTCCTGATCATTGCGCCGGACAACACCGTGACCGTTGCCGTCAACCGCACCGAGTCCGGCCAGGGCGTCAGCACCGCGCTGCCGATGGCGCTGGCCGACGAACTCGATGCCGACTGGCGCAACGTGCGCACCGTGCTCGCGCCGGCGGGCGAGCCGTACAAAGACCCGGTGACGGGTATCCAGATGACGGCCGGCTCGACGTCGGTCAATCACTCGTTCGCGCAGTACCGCGAACTCGGCGCCTCCGCTCGCGCGATGCTCGTCGCCGCGGCCGCGCAGCGCTGGAACGTCGATCCCGCCACCTGCCGGACGGCGAACGGTGTCGTGACGTCCGGCAACTACCGCGCGACCTACGGCGAACTCGCACCGGCCGCGATGGCGATGCCGGTACCGCAGCGGGTGTCGTTGAAGTCGCCGGACCAGTTCCGCATCATCGGCAAGCCGACGCCGCGCATCGACGCGCGCGGGATGCTCGACGGCACGCTCAAGTACGGGATGGATTGGCGTCTGCCGGACACGATGGTGGCCGTGGTCGCGCGCCCGCCGCGCTTCGGCGGCAAGGTCGCGAGCTACGATGCGGCCGCGGCCCGCGCCGTCAAGGGCGTGGTCGAGGTCGTCGAGATTCCGACCGATCGCGGCGGCACCGGCGTGGCCGTGATCGCGAACGGCTACTGGCCGGCCAAGCTCGGCCGCGATGCGCTGAAGATCACGTGGAAGGACGCCGGCTCGACCGTCACGTCATCCGAACAGATGCAGGCGTACAAGCAGCTCGCCGGCACGCCGGGCACCGTGGTGCGCACGGCCGACGCGGGCAGCGCGCCGCCGGCGGCCACGCGCATTCGGAAGGATTACGAATTTCCGTATCTCGCGCATGCGGCGATGGAGCCGCTCAGCTGCACGGTCGACGTCGGGCCGGCGAGCTGCGCGTGCGGGATCAAGATCTGGGGCGGCTCGTCGCTGCAGACGAGCGACCGCGCGGCGGTCGCGAAGGCGCTCGGCGTCGCGCCGGAGAAAGTCCAGATCTTCACGCTGACGTCGGGCGGCGACTATGGCCGGCGCTCGACGCCGACGTCGGACTACGTGGTCGAAGCCGCCCACGTGTCCGCCGCATACCTCGCGGCCGGCCATCTCGGCCCGGTCAAGACGATCTGGACGCGCGAGGATGATCTGCGCGGCGGCTATTACCGCCCGATGGTGCTGCATCGCGTCGACATCGGCGTGGACGGCAGCGGCGCGGTGCGCGACTGGCAGCATGTGGTCGTCGGCCAGTCGGTGCTGAAGGGCTCGCCGCTCGAGCGCACGACGATGCTCAAGCGCGGCACCGATCCCAACCTGACCGAAGGCGTCGCGAACAGCCCGTACGGCTTCCCGATGCAGGTATCGGTCCATCAGACCGACGCCGACGTGCCGGTCCAGACCTGGCGCTCGGGCGGCAACACGCATACGGCGTTCGTGATGGAAACGCTGGTCGACGAGCTCGCGCACTCGGCGCGGCAGGATCCGGTCGCGTACCGGATGGCGCGGCTGGCCGGCCCCGAGCACACCGCGCATCGCCAGGCGCTCGCGCTGGCCGTCGACAAGTCCGGCTACGGCATCCGCACGCTGCCGGCCGGGCGCGCGTGGGGGGTCGCGATGCACGAAACGGCCGGCTCGGTCGTCGCGTACGTGACGGAAGTGTCAATCGAAGCGCAACAACCGCGCGTGCATCGCGTGACGGCCGGTGTGTATGCGGGGCGCATCGTCAACCCGACCGGTGCGGAAGCGCAGATCCAGGGCGGCGCGCTGTTCGGTCTCGCGACGACGAAGCCGGGCTTCGCGATCGACGTCGACCATGGCGCGGTCCGCAACGCCGGGTTCGCCGACTATTCGCCGATACGCATGCAGGAAGCGCCGCCGGTGGATGTCTTCTTCGTTCCGTCGGACGCTCAGCCGACCGGGCTGAGCGACGTCGGCGTGCCGCCGATCGCGCCGGCGGTGGCCAACGGGGCGTTCGTGCTGACCGGCGAGCGGGTGCATGCGTTGCCGTTCGCGCCGATGCTGGTCGCGGCGGCCGCGCCCGCGATGCCGGCGGCCCCCGCGGCGGCGGCCGACGAGGATCCGTACGGCGACCTGCCGGCCGGCGGCTGCCGGTTGCCGCACAAGGTCAAGCCGGCCGCGTTGAAGCCCAAGGCCGATCAAAGCCACGCGGGCGTCGGCCAGGCGCCCACGGTGCCGAAATTCCTGCGGCCGAAACGGCGCGCGGGCATTCCGTGTATCGAGGATCTGAAGAAAGGCACGGTGTGACGTAGACGTTCCGGCAAGCGGCCGCGCCCGGCGCCCCCACCGGGCCGCCGGCCGCATTGCCCTTCGCCCTTCGCCCTTCGCCCTTCGCCCTTCGCCCTTCGCCACGGCGGGACAGCGCGCCCGCCGTCGCGTTCACCCCCGCACGCGCCGCATCCTGAGCGTCGCCGACGGCGATTCGCCGAACACCCGCTTGTACTCGATCGCGAAGCGCCCGAGGTGCGCGAAACCCCATTTCAGCGCGATATCAGTGACCGACGCGAGCCCCGGCGTGTCGTCGGCCAGCAGTTCCTCGCGGACATGTTGCAGCCGCAACTGCCGCACGAAGCCCATCGGCGTGATCCCGTGGCGATTGCGAAAGCCGGCGAACAGCGTGCTCGAGCTGACGCCGGCGAGATCGGCGAGCCGTTCGATCGTCAGCGGCTCGTCGAGATGCGCGCGAATGTATTCCTCGACGCGCCGCACATAGAACGGCGCGAGCGCAGTCGGCCGAGGCCGCGCACCGTCGCGTGCGCTGTTCGGGTGGCCGTGCAGCAGCAGGTTGAGCAGCGTCGATTCGAGCTGCTCGAACGCGAGCGGATGGCGCAACGGATGCGCGTCCGTCGCGATCGCGCCGGCGAGCACCGGCAGTAGTTGCGCGAGACAGGCGCCCTGCGGCGACGACAGGCTGAATTCCGGTTCGAATTCGACGCTCGCACGCCGGTCGTCGCCGAAATGCCGCTGCGCGTGACGCTCCATCACTTCGCGCTCGATGCGCAGGATTACCTGCGGGCACGCGTCGCCCCAGCGCATCTTCAACGGCAGCGTCGGCGAAAGCAGTGACGCGGTGCCCGGTGACGACACGAAGCGCGTCGCGCCGCATTCGATCTCGGCGTCGCCGCGCAGCGGAATCTGCAGCAGGAAGAAATGTTCGAGCGGCCCCGGCTCGATGCTGACGCCGCCACCGTAATCGAGCAGGTTCAACGACAGGTTGCCCCAGCGCGCATGGTGCATGCAGCTGTGCAGCGCGCGCGATTCGCCGGTCGGCGTGAGCCGGTGCGGCTTGAACACATCGGCCACGCGTGCGCGCACCTCGTCGACGTCGTTCGACTGCAGCAGCAGCGTGTCGTGATTGAAACAGGCGGCATCGGCCAGCCAGCCGGTTTCGAAAAAAAATTGCGCCATCGAAGTTCTCCCGTCGTGCTCGATCGCACGCGCGCCGTGCATGCATTCCCGCTATCGGGGAATCCGTCGCACGATCCGGACAGCGCCCGGAGTATCCGGACAGTCCGTCCGACGAAACACGCAAGTCCCGCGCAAGCCACGCAAGAAGCGGACCGTTCGCGCATCGTAGAAAACTGTGCGGGCCTTCCGCATCCGCACATACCCGCACTCGGCCCCGGCCCGCCGGCCTGCGGCAGCCGCTGCCGCAGGTTTCCGGAATTCGCGGATACCGGCCGAAGAAAGCGGATAGAAACGCCCATTTCGGCCGCCAATACTGGGCCGTCACCGAAACCAACCGCATGGAGGGACCCATGAACGGACGTCACATCGAGATTCCATCGCCGGACGGCGGCGCGTTCCGCGCGTACCTGAGCACGCCGGCCGGCGGCACCGGGCCGGGCATCGTGCTCTGTCACGAGATCTTCGGCGCGAACGCGACGATGCGCGACGTGGCCGACTATTACGCCGAGGAAGGCTATACGGTGCTCGTGCCGGACCTGTTCTGGCGCCAGGCCCCGGGCATCGAGCTCGATGATACGGCGGCCGATTTCGAGCGCGCGATGGCCCTTTACCGCGAATACGACGAAAACAAGGGCGTCGAGGACATCGGCGCCGCGCTGGCCGTGCTCCGCCGCCGGCCGGAATGCACGGGCGAGGCCGGCGTGCTCGGCTACTGCCTCGGCGGCAAGCTCGCGTATCTCGCCGCGTGCCGGCTGCCGGACGTGGCCGCGGCGGTCAGCTACTACGGCGTGGGCATCGAGCACGCGCTGGACGAAGCCGCGCACCTGCACGGGCGGCTGGTGCTGCAGATCGCGGAGCTGGACCGCTTCTGCCCGCCCGACGCGCAGCAGCGCATCGCGGCTGCGCTGGCGGGCCGCGACGGCGTCGAAGTCTACGTCTACCCCGGCGTCGATCATGCATTCGCCCGCGCCGGCGGCGATCATTTCGACAAGGCCGCCGCGGTCATGGCCCACCAGCGCGCGATCGCCGCGTTCCGCGCCGCGCTCGGCCCGCGCTACGACCTGTCCGCGCTGTGGGAAACGCACCTGAAGCACGAGTTCGACACGCGCAACGTCGACGCGACGATGGCCACGATGGTCGCCGAGCCGTACGTCAACCATATTCCGACGCTGACGGGCGGCGTCGGCCACGACGAGCTCAAGCGCTTCTACACGCATCACTTCGTGCATGCGAACCCGCCCGACACGACGATCACGCCGATCTCGCGCACGATCGGCGCGAGCCAGATCGTCGACGAGCTGCTGTTCCGCTTCACGCACACCACCGAGATCGACTGGATGCTGCCGGGCGTCGCGCCGACCGGCAAGCGCGTCGAGATTCCGCTCGTCGCGATCGTCAAGTTTCGCGGCGACAAGCTCTATCACGAGCACATCTACTGGGACCAGGCGAGCGTGCTCGTGCAGATCGGCCTGCTCGACCCGGCCGGCCTGCCGGTGGCGGGCGTCGACACGGCCCGCAAGCTGCTCGACGAAACCGTCCCGTCGAACGGCCTGATGCGCCGCTGGCACGACAGCACGCCATCGACGGATACGCACTGACGCGCCCTTTCCCTCCCCCCACGATTCCCGGAGACACTCCATGAATGCCCTTGCTGGCAAAGTCGCGCTCGTCACCGGCGGCGCCACGCTGATCGGCGCCGCGGTCGCGCAGGACCTGAGCCGCGCCGGCGCATGCGTCGCGATCCTCGATCTCGATGCGGACAACGGCGCACGCGTGGCCGCGTCGCTCGGCGAACGGGCGCTGTTCCTCGCGCTCGACATCACCGACGACCGTGCGATCGAGCGCGCGGTCGCGGCGATCGTCGAGCGGTTCGGCGCGATCGACGTGCTCGTCAACCTCGCGTGCAGCTATGTCGACAACGGCATCCACGCGACCCGCAACGACTGGCTTGCCGCGATGGACGTCAACGTCGTGTCGGCCGCGATGCTCGCGAAGGCCGTGCATCCGCACATGGCCCGGCGCGGCGGCGGCGCGATCGTGAACTTCAGCTCGATCTCCGCGCAGTGCGCGCAAACCGGCCGCTGGCTGTATCCGACCTCGAAGGCCGCGATCCGCCAGCTCACGCGCAGCATGGCGATGGATCTCGCGCCCGATCGCATCCGCGTCAACTCGGTATCGCCGGGCTGGACCTGGTCGCGCGTGATGGACGAGATGACGCGCGGCGACCGCGCGAAGACCGATCGCGTCGCCGCGCCGTTCCACCTGCTCGGGCGCGTCGGCGATCCGTCGGAAGTCGCGCAGGTCGTCACGTTCCTGTGCAGCGACGCGGCGAGCTTCGTGACGGGCGCCGACTACGCGGTGGACGGCGGCTATGCCGCGATGGGCCCCGAACAGGCGGTGCCGGCGATTCCGCGGCTCGCGGAGTGACCGTGCCGCGTCGCCGCTGCTTCCCGCAACCATTCCGGCCGTCACGCGGCCAACCGAGGACATTCCCATGAGACGCATCGCTATCATCGGCGCCGGCCAGTCCGGCCTGCAACTCGCCTTCGCCCTGCTCGACCAGGGCTACCACGTCACGCTCGCGACCAACCGCGATGCGGAGCAGATTCGCACGGGCAAGGTCATGTCGAGCCAGTGCATGTTCCACACGTCGTTGCAGATCGAGCGCGATCTCGGCCTGAATACGTGGGAGGAAGCGTGCCCGGCCGTCGAAGGCATCGGCATCGCGGTGCCGCACCCTGACGGCCACGGCCGCAAGGCGATCGACTGGTCGTCGCGCCTCACCCGCTACGCGCAGTCGGTCGACCAGCGCGTGAAGATGGCCGACTGGCTCGACGGCGTGCGCCGCCGCGGCGCGGACGTGCGCATCGCCGACATCGGCGTGCCCGAACTCGAGGCACTCGCGCGCAGCCACGACCTCGTGCTGCTCGCGGCCGGCAAGGGCGACATCGTCGGCCTGCTCGGACGCGACGACGCACGCAGCCCGTTCGACCGCCCGCAGCGCGCGCTGGCCCTCACCTACGTGAAAGGGATGACGCCGAGCGAGCCGTATTCGCGCGTACGCTTCAACCTGCTGCCGGGCATCGGCGAGTACTTCGTGTTTCCCGCGCTGACCATCACGGGCCCGTGCGAAATCATGGTGTTCGAAGGCATCCCGGGCGGCCCGCTCGACTGCTGGGCCGACGTGAAGACGCCCGAGCAGCATCTGGACCGCAGCCTGTCGTTCCTGCAGCAGTACGTGCCGTGGGAATTCGAACGCTGCCGCGACGTCGAACTCACCGATCCGAACGGCACGCTGGCCGGACGTTTCGCGCCGACCGTGCGCAAGCCGTTCTTCCGCTTGCCGTCGGGCCGCACCGTGTTCGGGATGGCCGATGCGGTGGTGGTGAACGATCCGATCACCGGCCAGGGCTCGAACAACGCCGCGAAATGCGCGAACGCGTATTTCGACGCGATCGTCGCGCGCGGCGCCGCGCCGTTCGGCGAAGACTGGATGCAGCAGACCTTCGAAGGCTATTGGGCCTATGCGCAGCATGTCGTGCGCTGGACCAACTCGCTGCTCACCCCGCCGCCGCCGCACATCCTCGAACTGCTCGGCGCGGCCGGCCAGTCGCCGTCGCTCGCGAAAACGATCGTCGACGGCTTCGACGACCCGCGCCAGTTCGCGCCGTGGTGGTTCGAACCGTCGGCCTGCGCGGCGCTGATCCGCGAACACAGCGTGCGTGCGGAGTAACCGCCATGGAAACGACCGTTACCGACCGCGCGGCCCTCGACCCGATGCAGTTGCGCGCCGCATTCGGGCAGTTCCCGACCGGCGTCACCGTGATCACCACGTGCGCGGCCGACGGGCGCAAGGTGGGCCTCACCGCGAATTCGTTCTCGTCGCTGTCGCTCGATCCGCCGCTCGTGCTGTGGAGCCTGCGCAAGGTCGCGCCGAGCCGCCCGCATTTCGTCGCGGCCACGCACTTCGCGATCAACATCCTCGCGCACGACCAGATCGACCTGTCGCGGCGCTTCGCGACGCCCAGCGCCGACAAGTTCGACGGCGTGCCGCACGTCGCATCGGAGAGCGGCGGCGTGCCATGCCTCGCCGGCGCGAGCGCGCGCTTCGTGTGCCGCAACGTCGGCCACTACGCAGGCGGCGACCACCTGCTCTTCATCGGCGAGATCGAACGGTTCGACGCATTCGGCAAGGCGCCGCTCGTGTTCCATGCCGGCCAGTATCGCGCGATCACCGATCATCCCGATCTTTTACGTTCCTTTTAATTAGTCATACAAACTAATAACCAGAAGGTGGTGAACATGAAAATCGGCTCTCGCCTGCTCGTCGCCTCAGGCTTCGCGATCGCCGGCCTCGCCGGCCCCGCGCGGGCGGCCGACCTGCCCGCGGTCAACCTCGGCATGACCAGTTTCCTCGACGGGATGCCGCCGGCCGGCGCCGGCTGGTACGGCACGCAGTATCTGCAGTACTACACGGCCGGCCGCGTCAACGACAATGCGGGCAACAAGGTCGGGTTGCCGAAGCAGGACATCGACCTGTTCGCCGGATTGAGCCAGCTCGTCTATCAGTCGCCGCTGACGTTCGCGGGCATGCATCCGGGCCTCGACGTGATCCTGCCGTGGATTGCGTCCGCGCGCACCGACGACGGCATCGGCAACGTCGCGCTGAATGCGCGCGCCGGCTTCGGCGATCTGCTGATCGGCCCGTTCATCCAGTTCGACCCGGTGATGGGCGCGCAGGGCCCGCGCTTCGCACAGCGCGTCGAATTCCAGTTCATCGTGCCGACCGGCGCGTACGATCCGTCGCGCGCGATCAATCCCGGCAGCCATTTCTGGTCGTTCGATCCGTACTGGGCGGCGACGCTGTGGCTCACGCCGAAATGGACCGTGTCGTGGCGGCTGCACTATCTGTGGAACGCGACCAACCATCAGCCGGCCACGGCACTCGGCCCGGACGTGACGTCGACGCAGGCCGGCCAGGCGCTCCACGTGAACTTCGCGACCGAGTACGAAGTGCGGCCCGGCCTGCGGCTGGGGCTCAACGGCTACTGGCTGCGCCAGACCACCGACATGAAGGCCAACGGGCAGGACGTGCCGGGCACGCGCGAAGCAGTATTCGCGATCGGGCCAGGGGCGATGGTCAGCTTCTCGCCGCACGATCACCTGCTGTTCAACGCGTACTTCGAGACCTATGCGCGCAACCGGCCGCAGGGCACGCGGATGGTGCTGCGCTACGTGCATCACTTCCAGTGACGCGCGGCGCGCCGGCTGCCCCGCTACGGGGCGCCGCCGCTTCAACGGGTTAGCAGTAGGGGGCAGCCGTGAAGGCGGTGGACTACGGCTTGTTCCATGGCCGACCATGGGTCCAGGATGCATTGACGCCGCTATGGTCGACCTGTCTCGCGGCGCCGCCTGGGGAGGGAGCCTCCATGAAGCCTGTTGCCGTGCCGGCCGCCGGATGGCCAGCGGGTGGCCCGGGGGCCGGCACATCCAGCCTTTATCGATGCGCGCGAAGCCGCATCCGCGCGCCGCTCACTGCGCGATGCCAACGAACGTCGGCAGCAGCACGCGATAGACGTGAATCATCGCCGGGCCGAGCAGCACCACCATCAGCGCGGGGAAGATGCAGAAGATCAGCGGGAACAGCAGCTTCAGCGCGATCTTCGCCGCCCGTTCCTCCGCGCGCATCCGGCGCCGCGTGCGCAGCATGTCGGACAGCACGCGCAGCGATTCGCTGATGCTCGTGCCGAACCGGTCGGCCTGGATCAGCATCGCGCAGAACGACTCGATGTCCTCCACGCCGGTGCGCAGCGCGAGATTGCGCAGCGCCGTCTCCTTCGTGAAGCCGGAGCGCATCTCGAGCAGCAGCAGGTCGAGTTCGCTCGCGACCACCTCGCTGCGAAACCGCAGCTCCTCGCTCACCTTCATCAGCGCCGCGTCGAGCCCGAGCCCCGCTTCGACGCACACCGTCAGCAGGTCGAGCGCGTCCGGGAAATCCTCGAAGATCTTCTGCTGGCGCACCTTGACCCGCTGCGACAGCACGACGTTCGGGATGTAGTAGCCGATCCCGGCGAGCGCCACGAGGATCACCGACAGCAGCGCGCGCTCGTCGCCAAGCGACGTCGTGATCAGCACCAGCAGCGCCGCGCACGGCAGGCCGAGCGCGAGCATCGTCTTCGCGGTGAAGTACAGCGCGGCCGCGCTCGGGTTGCGCCAGCCGGCATTCATCAGCCGGATGCGCAGCGGCGAATTCTCCCAGCCCTCCTTCGGCACCGACAGCTTCGAGATCGGGGTGGACAACTCGACCAGCTTCGCGACCCAGCGCGACGCCAGGTCGTCGCCGTCGCCGGGGCCGGCGATGGCGCCCGCCCCGGCGCCGCCCGCCTGCTCGATCCGGCGCTGGATGCTGCGCGGCGCGAACAGCAGCATCGCGACGAGCACGCCGCCGGCCACGAAGATGAACAAGCCGCCCAGCATCACGGCCTGGACCACGCTCAGGTTTTGCATGACAACCTCGCAACGGTTCGTTATTCGGCTCGCGCGTCAGACGCGAATGCGGACGATACGGCGGATCCAGAACAGGCCGAACAGCATCGACACCAGCATCGTGCCGACCATCCGGATCCCGGCCGGATCCTCCCAGAGCACCGACAGGAATTCGCGGTTCAGCAGCGCCATCACCGCCGCGGTGCCGAACGGCAGCAGCCCGAGAATCCACGCGGACAGCCGCCCTTCCGCCGACAGCACGCGCACCTTGTCGAACAGCTTGAAGCGCTCGCGGATCAACCCGGCGATGCTGTCGAGCAACTCGGCCAGGTTGCCGCCCGTCTCGCGCTGGATCAGCACCGCGATCACGAAGTAGCGCAGATCCTGCACCGGCACGCGCGTCGCGAGGTTCATCAGTGCGTCGTGCAACGACACGCCGTAGTTGACCTCGTCGAACGTGACGCGGAATTCGCCGCCCATCGGTTCGGAAAACTCGTCGCCGACCATCCCGAGCGTGCTCGTGAACGAATGACCGGAACGCAGCGCGCGCGCGATCATGTCGCAGATGTCCGGCAATTGCCGCTCGAGCTTGCGCATCCGCCGGGCGCGGCAGCGCAGCACGTACAGCATCGGCAGCCAGCCGGCGAACAGCGCGAGCGGCACCGCGGCGAGCTGCGGCAACCGCATGAAACTCGCCACGAACCACGTGAGCGCCGCGAACGTCGCGCTGAGCGTGATCAGCTTCGGCAGCGTCCAGTCGAGGCCCGACTGCTGGATCACGAGATCGAGCGTATGCACGCGCGGCAGGCGCAGCAGCAGCCGGTCGAACGGCTTCGACTCGTCGAGCATCCGCTTCTTCAGGATCGACAGCCGCTCCTGCTGGACGTTGCCGCCGGCCGACATCGCACGAATGCGCGATTCGATCCGGCGCGCGGCGGTGCCGTGCCGCGCGTTCCACCATTGATAGATGCCTTCGATCGACAGCACGACCGCGACGAAGGTGAGAATCACAAAACCGTAAAAGATCGCATTCATGAGGCCTCTCCCCGGCAGCACACGGCGCCCTGGCGTCAATCCGTCTCGTAACGCACGGACGGGTCGTACAGCGAATCCGGCAGGTTGATGCCGAACGCCTGCAGCCGCTCGACGAACTTCGGCCGCACGCCGGTCGCGCAGAAGTGGCCGCGCACCGAGCCGTCGCGGTCCACGCCGGTTCGCTTGAACGTGAAGATCTCCTGCATGTTGATGATGTCGCCTTCCATTCCGGTCAGCTCCTGGATGCTGATGATCTTGCGCTTGCCGTCGGTCAGCCGCGCCGCCTGCACGACCACCGAGATCGCCGACGCGATCTGCTGGCGCATCGTCTTCGGCGGCAGCGTGAGGCCGGAGACGCTGACCATGTTCTCGAGCCGCGTCAGCGCGTCGCGCGGCGTGTTCGCGTGAATCGTCGCGAGCGAGCCTTCGTGGCCGGTGTTCATCGCGTTGAGCATGTCGAGCGCTTCGGCGCCGCGCACTTCGCCGAGGATGATCCGGTCCGGGCGCATCCGCAGCGCGTTGCGCACCAGCGTGCGCTGCGTGATCTCGCCCTTGCCCTCGATGTTCGGCGGGCGCGTTTCAAGCCGCAGCACGTGCGGCTGCTGCAGTTGAAGCTCGGCGGCGTCCTCGATCGTCACGATCCGCTCGTTGCGCGGAATGAAGCCGGACAGGATGTTGAGCAGCGTCGTCTTGCCGCTGCCGGTGCCGCCCGACACCAGCACGTTCACCTTCGCGCGCGACAGCGCGTCGAGCAGCTCGGCCATCGGGGGCGTCAGGCTGTGGAAGCGCACCAGGTCGTCCATCTTCAGCGGATTGACCGCGAAACGCCGGATCGACATCAGCGGTCCGTCGATCGCGGACGGCGGGATGATCGCGTTCACGCGCGAACCGTCCGGCAGCCGCGCGTCGACCATCGGGCTCGATTCGTCGATGCGGCGCCCGACGCGCGACACGATCTTCTCGATCACCTTCATCAGGTGCGCGTCGTCGTAGAACGTCACGTCGGTCAGTTCGAGCTGGCCGCAGCGCTCGACGTAAACCTGCCGGTAGGTGTTCACAAGGATGTCGGAAATGCCGGGGTCGCGCAGCAGCGCCTCGAGCGGGCCGAAGCCGAACATCTCGTCGTACACGTCGATCGCGAGCTGGCGCCGCTCGATGTCGTTCGCCGGCAGGCGCTCCTCGTCGAGGATGCGCGCGATCAGCGCGCCGATCTCCATGCGGACCTGATCCTGGTGCAGCCGCGACAGGCGCTCGAGCTCGACGCGCTCGAGCACGGCCAGGTGGATTTCGCGACGCAGCTTCTGGTATGCGTCGCGCACCGACGAATGCGCCGGGCCGGCCGGTTCGTTGCCTGCCGCCAGCGGCTGGGCCCGGTGCAAGGACATCTGTTCGCGCAATGACATGATGATTCCCCGAAAGAATTACATCGACTTGAGCTTCGGCGTGGCCTTGCGGCCGAACAGCCGGGACATCAACGGTTCGCTGTGCGTCGCGCTGCGTCCCGCGCGCACGTCGCCGTCGACGAGTTGCTTCGCGCAGCCCTGCAACGCACGCGCGACCGCCGAGCCGCGCGCGAGCCGCGACACCGGATGGCCCTGGTTGATCGCTTCGAGCACGGTCTCGGCGTCGTCGGGAATCGTGCAGGCCGCCTGCAGGCCGAGCACTTCCTCGAGCGCGGTGCGGGTCCGCTCGCTCGCGCGCGTCGCGCGGTTCACGATCAGCCGCAGCTGGTCGGTCGAGTAGCCGAGCGACACGAGGATCTCCAGCAGCCGGCGGCCGGCGCGCACGTGCGGCATCGCGGGCTGCAGCACGATCTGGATCTGGTCGCTGCGATCGAGCGCGACCATCGACAGCGGGTTGATGCCGACGCCGACGTCGAAGATCACGAAGTCGTAGCGCGGCGCGGCGACGCCGAGAATCCACTCGAGCGCGTCCTCGCGCAT
This sequence comes from Burkholderia sp. IO2, assembly GCF_029522185.1. Classification (NCBI taxonomy): domain Bacteria; kingdom Pseudomonadati; phylum Pseudomonadota; class Betaproteobacteria; order Burkholderiales; family Burkholderiaceae; genus Burkholderia; species Burkholderia sp. IO2. The sequence goes on from NZ_JAKWFH010000070.1 coordinate 28,808, forward strand.
CTCGGCGGCCTTGACCGGGTCGCCGGCGCCCGCGAGCACGTGGAAGTTTTCCGTCACGTGCGCGACGCTCGCGTCGAGAAACGCGCTGTCGAGCCGCTCGATCTGCGCGCACAGCTGCGGCAGCGTCGACGGCGGGGTTTCGTCGCTGACGAGGAACGCCGCGTCTGCGAACTGCTGGTTCACGTCGATCAGCAGCACGCGGCGCTTGAAGCCCTCGGCGATCTCGAACGCGACGTTGCCGGCCGCGAAGCTCGTGCCGGCCCCGCCCTTGCACGACATGAACGACACGATCCGCGTGTCGTCGGTATCGCGCCGCGTGCTTTGCGCGGCCGCCCGTCCGAGCGCGTGGCCGAGCGCCTGCGGGTCGAGCGGCCACTGCAGCACGTCGCGTGCGCCGGCGCGCATCGCGTCGAGCAGCACGTGCGGCGACGCGTCGGCCGTCACGAGGATGCAGGTCAGGCCCGCGTGCGCGCGGCAGATGCGCTCGATCGCCGGCAGTTCGGACGGCTCGAGCGACGTGCCGTCGACCAGCAGGATGTCGAACGCGTCGAGCCCGTCGGTGCGATGCTCGATCTGCGACGGGCGGCCGGTCGCACGGGTCGTGCGATAGCGTCCGCAGTCGGCCACGAGACGCGCGATCTGCGTGAGCCGCGCGGTATCGTCGGAAGCTACGAGGATGTTGATCATGTCGTGTGCCTCGTGTGTTCGATTAGTTGCAGGCGGAGCCGCCCGTCGCGGAGCTCAGGCTTTCGCGCGGCAGCGTCGTCGTGAACGGCGGCATCCTGACCGTGACGTTCACGAACGGGATCATGGTCTTGACGGTGACGTTCGTGACGCTCACCGTCACGAACGAGCACGTGTTGATGTCGCAACTCGTCGGCGTGTAGCTGACCGACACGTTCGCGTCCGACAGCAGCGGCAGCAGCGACCGCACGCGCTTCACGACGCCGGCGGCGTTCACGTCGCAGACGACCGCCGTGCGCGCGCCGAGACGCACGGCCTCGCTCGCGGTATTCCAGTAGAACAGCACGCGACCGAATTCGAAGATGCCGATCAGCAGCATGATCAGCACCGACGCGATGAGGGCGAACTCGACGATCGCGACACCGCGCTGGGCGCGCCGGCGTGATGGCGGAAAGCGGCGTGCGTTCATGACACTTGCCTCATCACGGTGACGATGTTGCCGAAGGTGATCGACGGCAGTCCCGGGTACGCGGGAATCGGCTGGTACTTGTAGCCGCTGATCTTCACTTCGACGACGTTGATCGCGCCCGCCGCCGAGCCGCTCGACGAACTGTTGTTGTCCGCGTCGTAGGTCGGCAGGTTCGCGAACTGCGACGGATCGGATGCGTCGCTGCAGCCGGTCGTGTGCTGTGCGTCGCAGATCGTGACCATCGACGTCTTGAGCCCGGGCACCAGCTCGCTGCCGGCCGAGCCGCACGTCGTGCTGCCGTACACGACCAGGCACTGCGCCTGCACCACCGGATACGCGCTGTCGGTCGGCAGCCAGACCGACAGGTAGCGCGCCGCGTCGCGGGTCGCCTTGGTCAGCGTCTCGTACTGGTAGATCGCGCGGCCGAACTCCGCCACGCCGGTCGCCAGCATGATCATCGGCATCAGCACGAGCGCGAACTCGACGGCGACGGCGCCGCGGGCGCGCGAACGACGAATCGACGGCTTCTTCATGATCGTCTCTCCGTTATCGAACGAGCATCGGAACCTGGGTTCCGGACGCGCTGCCGCTGCCGGGCAAGCCGTGCGTCGCGCACGGGTTGTTGCCGGAAACCGACGAGCCGAGGTATTCGAGGTGCGCCACCACGGGGCCGCTGCCGGCGCTGAACGGCAGCGGATCGAGCATCAGCACGCAATCCCATTGCGTGATGTGCACCTTGCCGCTGCTGCCGGACAGCGTCGAGCAGTCGCCCTCCGGCGCGAGCGCGACGCGGCGATCGCCGCCGAACGTCTGGTAGTTGCTCGCCGTCGCCGTGCCGTTGGTCGCGATGCCGCTGCCCGACGGCGGTGCGCCGTCGCCCTGGTAAGGCTTGAAGCTCGCGCGGTCGGCCACGAACTGCGTGTACGCGTCACCCTTGATGCCCGGCGTTCCCGGCGGCCCGTAGTTCGGCCCGACGTACGCGTAGCCGGTGAAGTCGGGCTGGCCGCTCGAGCCGTTCGCGCCGTTCGTATAGATCCCGAAGCGCGTGTTCCAGGCCCGCTGCGCCGCCGACTTCAAGCCCGTGGTGCTCAGGTCCGGGGGGCTCGTGATGTTGCAGGTATTGCCCGACAGCTCGCTCGCGAGCGTCGTCTCGTTCGTCGAGCCGTCGAGCGCCGCCCAGCCGAAGTTGCCGGGCCCGTAGGTCGACGACGACCCGGACGGCGACGAGATCCAGTCGCCGACCTTGTAGGCCGGATCGGACGGGCCGCGGCACACGAACACGGGAATCGCGCAGGTCGTCTGCCCGCCGCCGACGGTCGCGATCGCGCTCGCCGACACTTCCGCCGCATTCGCGAGCTTCGTGCCCGGCAGCACGTTCAGCACCTCGATGAACCAGTGCGCGATGTTGCTCAGCGTCGCGGTGCACTGCACGTACTTGATGCTCGCCGGCTTCGTGACCGCGCTCTTGGTCAGGAACGGGTTGGTCAGCGAATCGCTGAACGTGACGTTCGCATTCGTCGACATCTGCACCGACGTTTTCTGGAAAAACACGAAATTCAGGTGACCGGCGGCGATGCCGTCGGCCTCGGCCACCGACAGGCTGATCGCCGAAGTCAGGTCGCGCGCGGCGGACAGCGCGCAGGCATCGGCGCTGTTCTGCAGTTCGCTGCGCGTGACGTACAGCTTGCCAAGATCCAGCGCGAGCCCGACGAATCCGATCATCACCGCCAGCGAAAGGCCGACGATGATCGCGACGGCACCGCGCTGGCGATGCAGGCCGCGACGCGTGACTTTCGGATGGCGGGCTGCGCTGTTCATGGCGTTCTCCCTGAGCGTGGTGTCGTTACTGGGTAGCCTTGCCGATGCCGATCACGAACGCATTGGCGGGCGGCACGGTCTGCTTGAACGACTTGTCGTAGTTGTCGAGCGCGGCCGCGGCGGCGCTGCCGTCGATCCCCGACGCCGACGCCGGATGCTTGCCGGCATGCGGATCGATGATCTGGGCCTGCATCACGGTGCGGACCGAGTCGCCGAAGCGGCTGTCCCACACCGGGGTCGACGACATGCAGCCGGCAAGCGCGAACGCGAGCGGAACGGCGAGCGCCGCGCGGCGCACGAATACGAGGTAGGCGGATTTCATGAGCTTCCCCTTGGATGGCTTCAACGATCGGTGGACTGGGGTTCCGCGCCGGCGCGCGCGATCTGCGCCTTGGGCGCCGCCGCGATCCGGTGCTTCGGGCGCGCCGCCGGCTGGGCCGACGGTTCGGCGCCCGCTGCCGCGAGGCGCGCGGCGGCGGCTTCGATGCGCGCGACACGCGCCGCGGTGGCCGGGTC
>NZ_JAKWFH010000071.1:0-31807 GCF_029522185.1 Burkholderia sp. IO2
CTGTCCAAGGTCGCGCTGGTTGCCTGCATGCGCAAGCTCCTAACCATGCTCAATGCCATGGTCAAAACCAACACGCCTTGGGACGATTCACTTCATCGGGCTTGACTCGGAAGACGGTTACTCAGTCGGGTTCGAGTTCGGCGAACCGTTCGGCCAGGAAATCGAGCAGCGCCCGCACCGCCGGCAGCAGCCCGCGGCGCGACGCGAACACCGCGTGCACGATTTCGCGGCGCGGGGCCCAGTCCGGCAGGACGGTCGTCAGTTCGCCGCGCGCGACTTCATCGCGCACCATCATCGTCGGCAATTGCACGACGCCGACGCCTGCGACGGCTGCCGCGCGCAGCGCGAGCATGCCGCCCGTCACGAAGCGCGGCTGGTGATGGATTTCCGCCTGCGCGCCGTCGGGCCCGCGCAGCCGCCACACGTGCGTGGACTGCGGCACGCCGTGGTCGAGACTCGGCAGGCGCGTGAGATCGGCGGGAACGGTCGGTACACCGTGCTCGCGCAGCAGTGCGGGGCTCGCGACGAGACACTGGCCGCGCTCCGCGAGCACGCGTAGCGCGAGATCGCTGTCCTCGAGCGGCGGCGGGCGCACGCGGATCGCGACGTCGATCCCTTCGCCGACCACGTCGACGCGCCGGTTGGTCGCTTCCAGGTGGATCTCGACGCGCGGGCACGCGGCCATGAACGCGGCGATCATCGTGCCGACCAGCGAATCGAGCAGCACGATCGGGCAACTGACACGCACGATGCCGCGCGGCTCCTCGTGCAGCAGCGCGATCGCCTCGTCGGCGGCGTCGGCCTCGACGAGCATCGCGCGGCAATGCGCGTAATAGGTCTGGCCGACGTCGGTGACCGTGAAGCGGCGCGTCGAACGCTGAATCAGCCGCATCCCGAGCCGCGCCTCGAGCAGCGCGATGCGCCGGCTCAGCTTCGATTTCGGCATGTCCAGCGCGCGCCCGGCCGGCGCGAAGCCGCCGTGTTCGACGACCTGCACGAAGTAATAGAGATCGTTCAGATCCCGCGCTTTATCGTTCATGAAATGGAACGCTGAGTGCGATTTCGGCAGTCTACCGGATCGTTCGTTCCATCTCTATATTGTCACTCATGGATGCGAAACACGGGTTTCGCCGCAATATGGAGAAGGGCAATGAAGAAGATCCAGGGTGTGTACAGTGCGCCGCGCGGCCATTGGGTCGGCGACGGTTTCCCGGTGCGTTCGATGTTCAGCTACCAGTCTCATGGCACGCATCTGAGCCCGTTCCTGCTGCTCGATTACGCCGGCCCCGCGACGTTCGAACCGACGACCGCGCCGCGCGGTGTCGGCCAGCATCCGCACCGCGGGTTCGAAACGGTGACGATCGTCTATGACGGCGAAGTCGCGCACCGCGACTCGACCGGTGCGGGCGGCACGATCGGCCCGGGCGACGTGCAGTGGATGACGGCCGCGAGCGGGATTCTGCACGAGGAATTCCACTCGGAGGCGTTCACGAAGCAGGGCGGCCCGCTCGAGATGGTGCAGCTGTGGGTGAACCTGCCCGCCGCGGACAAGATGGGCGCGCCCGGGTACCAGACGCTGCTGAACGCCGATATCCCGGTGGTCGAGCTGCCCGACGGCGCCGGGCGGGCGCGGATCATCGCCGGTGAACTCGACGGGCGGCGCGGCCCGGCCCGCACGCACACGCCGATCGACGTGTGGGACGTGCGGCTCGTGGCCGGCGGCCATGCGCGGTTCCCGGTCGCCGAAGGGCGGACGCTCGCGGTGGTCGTGCTGAGCGGCACCGTGCAGGTGAACGGCGAGACGGTGGCCCGCGAGGCGCAGTTCGTGCAACTCGGCCGCGACGGTAGCGACGTCGAGATCGAAGCGAACGGCGACGCGAAGCTGCTGATCCTGAGCGGCGAGCCGATCGACGAGCCGGTCGTCGGTTACGGTCCGTTCGTGATGAACTCGCAAGCGGAGATCCGTACCGCGATCGAGGACTTCAACAGCGGCCGCTTCGGCCAGATGCCGGCATGACGGCATGACGGCATGACGGTGTGACGAGCAGGCCCCGCGCAATGCGGGGCCTTTTTTTGCGCGTGGCACGCGGTCGCGCGCGTGGGGCGGTTCGAGGCATAATCGACGGTTGTCGCGCGCCGGTCGGCGCGCCCGAATCAGGACCGCACATGAACGCATCCGCACCTGCCGCATCCCCGCGTACCGCCGATCTCGACTGGCGCTGGAAATCCTTCGACGCGCTGACCGCGCGCGAAATCTATTCGATCCTGGAGGCGCGCAGCGCCGTATTCGTCGTCGAACAGAATTGCGTGTATCGCGACATCGACGATGCGGACCAGGCCGCGTGGCACCTGGCCGCCTTCGATCCGGCCGGCCGCCTGGCCGGCTATCTGCGCGTGCTGCTGCCCGATGCGCAACACACCGACGTGCGCATCGGCCGCGTGCTGACGACCGCCGCGTTTCGCGGCGCGGGCCTCGGCAACGGGCTGCTGTCGCGCGCGCTCGAGCATATCCGCGCGCAATGGCCGGATACGCCGGTAAGCCTGCATGCGCAGGCTCACTTGCAGCGGTTCTACGGGGCATTCGGCTTCACGCCGAGTTCGGACGTGCACGACGAGGACGGCATCCCGCACGTGTGGATGAGCAGCGCACGCGCGTGACGCGCGCTAGGCGCCGCCGCAGTCAGTGCGCGGCGCGTGCGACGGGCGGTTTGTCCGCGCGCTGCGCGGCGCGCTCGCCGATCAGGCGCCCGCGCGCGGATAGCCGCAGCCAATGCCGCAGCGCGATCAGCGCGCCGATCACGCTCATCATCGAGCCGGGAATCCACAGCAGCAGGCCGCCGATCTGCTGGTCGCGCAGCGGGCTCAGCCACGTGAACGCGCGGCCGCAGATCGAGTAGATCGGATACAACTCGTGCGGCGTGAAGAAGATCAGCGCGCCGAGCGCGATCTGCGGCGGGATCGCCGCGACGACGATCAGGATCCGGCGGCCCGGCGACAGCCGCGCGGGCGGCGCGGGACGCGGATCGACGACGAGCCACCAGAACAGCAGCCCGTCGATCACCATGCTCCAGTTCATCACGCGATAGAGACGCCAGTCGAGCATCGCGATGAAATGGATCGGCGACAGCAGCCAGAAATAGATCAGCCCGACGAACAGCACGACCGCGACGACCGGATGGAACACCACGTCGAGCGTCGCGCGCACCGGCGCCCATGCGAGCGCGGGGCGCACGAAGCGCTGCCGCCAGCGAAACGGAATGCCCGCGCGGATCGCCGCGCCCGGATAGGACAGCGCGATGAAGAACGGCCCGAGGTGATGCAGCACGAGATGCTGCGCGCGGTGCATGAAGAATTCATGCTCGAAGAAATAGTCGAGCCGCGTATGCAGCGCGATATAGAGCGCCGTCAGCCCGAACCAGAACGAGAACTGCCGCAGCGGCGACACCTTCGCCTTTTTCACGCCGCGCGCGAACAGCACGGCGGCCGCCAGCACCGCGATGACCACGGTCGGCGACGGTTCCCACGGATCGAGCCAGTACAGGAGGTTCATCGCGCGCGCATCACTTCGTCTGGGCCGGCGATTTCACGGGGAACGGTGCATCGACCGTTTCGCCGTCGGAGAATTTCAGGCGCAGGTGCACGGTGTCGCCCGGCTTGATCGCGTGCTTCGGCTCCTCGAGCATGAAGTGATAGCCGCCCGGCGCGATGTCGACCTTGCCGCGCGCGGGGATCGTCAGCTTGTCGACCATCTCCATCTTCTGCGTCGAGCCGTTCGAGACCGTCTGGTGCAGCATGGCCATCCCGTAGTCGGGGCTGTCGACGTCGACGAGATCGACCGGCTTGTCGCTCGTATTCACGAGCGTCACGTAGCCGCCCGCGGGCAGCTTGTTCGGCAGCCAGCGCACCCATGCGTTCTGCGCGCTGATCGCGCCGGCGGCATACGCATGGGCGCCGGCGCACAGCGCGGCGACGAGGGCGAACGTCTTGAGGGTCGTTTTCGTGTTCATGGCGGAATTCAGGTCGTGGAGGCGGTGTCGATGATCCGGCGCACATCGGCGGCGATGGCGTCGGGCGAATCGCGATCGGTCGCGAGCAGGCGCGCGCGGCCGGTCGCGTCGAAGATGTAGACGGCCGAGCTGTGCGTCACTTCGTAGCCGCCGGACGGATCGCGTTTTTCCATCTGATACGCGACGCGATAGCGCTTGGCCAGCGATTCGATCTGGCCGTCGGTGCCGGTCAGGCCGCGCGCATGCGCGGCGTCGAACGCGGCGACATAGGACTGCATCGCCTGCGGCGTATCGCGCGCGGGATCGACCGAGACGAACAGGATGCGCACGTCGTCCGCCTGCGGGCCGAGCTTCGCCAGTACTTCCATCAGCCGCGCGAGGGTTTCGGGGCAGACATCGGGGCAGTGCGTGTAGCCGAAGTAGACGAGCGCGACGCGGCCGCGGAATGCATCGGCGTCGACGGGATGGCCGTCGCCGCCCGTCAGCTTGAACGACAGGTCGGGCAGGTGGCCGGTGACGTTGGTCAGGTTCCAGCGCGGCTCGTCGTGCGTGCACGCGGCGAGCGCCACGACGGCGGCGAGGGCCGCGGTCGCGCGGATGAGGCGGGAGAGGCGCCGGTGCGGCGCGAGGCGGGCAGACGACATCCTGGGGCTCGATCGGACGATGGATAGCCGGGGCGCGATGCCATGCGCCGCGCGGCAGGCGGTTGCGACTGTAGCGCAATTCGCGCGCCTGCGTCCTTTCGAAACCCCTGCGGGGCGGGCGAGCGGGGCAATATGTCGCAGTTGACGCGGCGGGCGGCGCGGTGTTCGCGCGGCCCCGGTTTCGCCCATCTGGGGGCGCAGGCGCGGTAAGATGCGCACAACTCCATTCGCGCAGCGGCGGCCCGGCATTTTCCGGTCGCCCTCAGACTATCGAATCGATGCAATCCGTTCCGGCTTCCCTGTCCCTCACCGATACCGCGTTCTTCTTCGACTTCGACGGCACGCTCGTCGAGCTCGCGCCGACCCCCGACAGCATTCACGTTCCGCCGTCGCTGCTGACGCTGCTCGACGAGCTGTCGCGCCGCTCGCACGGCGCGGTCGCGATCGTGTCCGGGCGCGGCATCGACAACCTCGACACTTTCCTGAAGATGCCCGATCTGCCGATCGCCGGCCTGCACGGCGCGGAGCGCCGCGATGCGAACGGCGACACGCAGCGCATCGGCTTCAACGACGAACGCCTGCTGCGCATCGAGCGCGAGCTCGCGGACGTGGTCGACCGCCATCCTGGCATGCTGCTCGAGATCAAGGGCGCGGCCGTCGCGCTGCACTTTCGCAACGCGCCCGAGCGCGAGGCGGTGGCGCGCGAAGCGGCCGAGCGCCTCGTCGCCGACTATGCGGATGCGTACGTGCTGCAACCGGGCAAGATGGTGTTCGAGATCAAGCCGAAGGGCGTCGACAAGGGGCGCGCGCTGGCCGCGTTCCTCGACGAGCCGCCCTTTGCGGGCCGCGTGCCGCTGTTCGCGGGCGACGACCTGACCGACGAGAAGGGTTTCGCGGTGGTCAACGCGCGCGGCGGCCTGTCGATCAAGGTCGGCGCGGGCGAGACGTCCGCGCGCATGCGGCTCGATTCGGTCGACGCACTGCATGAGCAGATCGCATGCTGGCTCGGCGCGGGGCAGCCGCACGCATGAGCCGGCTCATCATCGTTTCAAACCGCGTCGCGCCGATTTCGGAAGGCGAACCGGCGGCGGGCGGCCTCGCGATCGGCGTCTATGACGCGCTGAAGGAAACCGGCGGCATGTGGTTCGGCTGGAGCGGCGAAGTGGTCGCGTCCGGCGCGCCGCAGCCGCAGATCCGCATCGAGGAGCGCGGGCCCGTGACGTTCGCGACCGTCGGGCTGTCGCGTCGCGATTACGACCAGTATTACCGCGGGTTCTCGAACGCGACGCTGTGGCCCGCGTTCCATTACCGCGCGGACCTGATCCAGTACGATCGCCACGAGTTCGACGGTTATCGCCGCGTCAACGTCTGGCTCGCGCAGCAGCTCGTGCCGCTGCTGCAGGACGACGACGTGATCTGGGTGCACGACTATCACCTGATTCCGTTCGCGCGCGCGCTGCGCGACGCCGGTGTGAAGAACCGCATCGGCTTCTTCCTGCACATTCCGTTTCCGGCCGCGCAGGTGCTCGTCAACGTACCGCCGCACCGCGAACTCGTCGAGTCGCTGTGCGCGTTCGATCTGCTCGGTTTCCAGACCGAGCCCGATCTGCGCGCGTTCTGCGACTACGTCGAGTTCGAGGCGGACGGCGACGTCGAGCGCGACGGGCACACGGTGCACGTCCGGGCGTTCGGCCAGACGCTGCGCGCGGCCGCCTATCCGATCGGCGTATATCCGGACGAGATTGCGTCGCTCGCGCAGGCGGGCGAACACGGCAAGGCGGTGCGCACGCTCGCGACGTCGCTGCGCGGGCGGCAACTGATCATGAGCGTCGACCGGCTCGATTATTCGAAGGGGCTCGTCGAGCGCTTCCGTGCCTTCGAGAAGCTGCTCGAACACCAGGCGTCGATCCGCAACCGCGTGTCGTTCCTGCAGATCGCGCCGTCGACGCGCGCGGATTTGCGTGCGTACCAGGACATCCGCCTGCAGCTCGAAGCGGAGTCCGGGCGCATCAACGGGCGCTACGCGGAGCTCGACTGGGCGCCGATCCTCTACATTCACCGTCAGTACGACCGCCAGGTGCTCGCCGCGCTGTACCGCCTTGCGCGTGTGGGCTTCGTGACGCCGCTGCGCGACGGGATGAACCTCGTCGCGAAGGAGTACGTGTCCGCGCAGAATCCGGACGATCCGGGCGTGCTGGTGCTGTCGCGCTTCGCGGGTGCCGCGCGCGAGCTCACGGGCGCGCTGATCGTCAATCCGATCGATATCGACGGGATGGCCGATGCGCTGTCGCAGGCGTTGACGATGCCGCTCGCCGAGCGGCGGGCGCGTTACGCGGACATGATCGCGCAGCTTCGCGAGAACAACGTGTCGGTGTGGCGCGACAATTTCCTGCGCGATCTGCAGCACGTCTGAACTATTGCTGGTGGTGCAATTGAAAAAGCCGCCGTGCGCAAGCACGGCGGCTTTTTTGTCGGCGCGGCGGTATGCCGGCGCGTCAGGCCACGCGTTCGCCGGTCGGCGTGCTGCCGTCCGCATGATGGCGGCCGTGCTGTTTCGCGAGCAGGTCGCGATACAGGCCGGGACGGCTGCGCAGCACGTCGGGCGGGCCGTCGTCGATCACCTTGCCGTTGTTCATCACGATGATGCGGTCGAAGTTGCGCAGCGTCGACAGGCGGTGCGCGATCGCGATCACCGTGCGGCCGACCATCAGGCGATCGAGCGCGCTCTGGATCGCTTCCTCGGACGCGCTGTCGAGCGCCGACGTCGCTTCGTCGAGCAGCAGGATCGGCGCATCCTTCAGGATCGCGCGCGCGATCGCGATGCGCTGGCGCTGGCCGCCCGACAGCTTGACGCCGCGGTCGCCGACGATCGTGTCATAGCCTTCCGGCATCGCCTCGATGAACTCCGCGCAGCGCGCGTCGCGCGCGGCGGCGAGCACTTCGTCGCGGGTCGCATCGGGGCGGCCGTACGCGATGTTGTCGTAGATCGTCCGGTGCAGCAGCGAGATGTCCTGCGGCACCAGCGCGATCGCGTGGCGCAGGCTGTCCTGCGTGATGCCCTTCACGTCCTGGCCGTCGACCATCACGACGCCGTCCTGCGTGTCGTAGAAGCGCTGCAGCAGCGCCAGCACGGTCGACTTGCCCGCGCCCGACTTGCCGATCAGCCCGACACGCTGGCCCGGCTCGATATGAAGGTCGAAGTGGTCGAGGATCGCGCGGCGGTGCGGATACGCGAACGTCACGCGCTCGAAGTCGACGCGGCCGCCCTTGGCCGACAGCGGCTGCGCATCCGAGCGATCCGGCATGCCGTGCGGTTCGAGCAGCGTCTTCACCGCTTCGGACAGGCGTGCGACGTGCTGCGTGACGTCGACGAGCGCGACCGCGAGATCGCGCGTGCCGTGCAGGATCGTGAAGCCGAGCGAGCTGACGAGCACGATGTCGCCCGACGTCGCGCGGCCCTGGTCCCACAGCCACAGCGCCCAGCCGAGCAGGCCGGCGGACAGCATCGCGGTGATCACCGCATGCAACAGCCGCAGTTTCTCGAGATAGAGCAGGCTCTGCTGGCGCGCATCCATCTCGGCCTTGACCGTTGCGCCGAAGCGCTTCTGTTCGCGCAGCGTCATCCCGAACGCGCGCACGAGGCCCATGTTGCCGATCACGTCGACGAGTTCGCCGTCGACGGCCGCGGCCTTCGCCGCGAACGCGTGGTGGCGCGCCGAGCCGCGGCCGGCGAGCTTGAACAGGATGACGGACAGCACGGCCGAACAGCCGAGCAGGCCGGCCGCCATCAGCGGATTGACGACGATGATCATCAGGATCGCGCCCATCACCGCGATGCACGGCGGCAGCACGTTCCACGCCATCGTGTTCTCCGACGTGTACACCGCGTTCGACGTGGCCGTGATGCGGCTGGCGAGCGTACCCGGCTGCTTCTCCGAGTAATACGTCGGCGAATGGCCGATCAGGTACTGGAACAGGTCGCGCCGCAGGTCGCCGGTGACCGCGACGAACGTATACGCGGCGACCCAGCCGCCGACGCGCCACAGCAGGTTGTCGGCCGCGATCAGCCCGACGAGCAGCGCGAACGCGCTCCACAGAGGGCCCGGATGATGGCGCCCGGTCGCCAGCACGTCGATCAGGTGCTTGATCGCGTATTGCGAGCCGAGCGCGCAGCCGACGGCGGCCAGCACGCTGCAGAGCACGACCAGGTGCGCGACCGGGTGGCGGCGGATGTAGCGGAACAGGAACGCGATCGGCCGATGCGCGTAGCTCGACAGCTTCGCGTTGTAGGCGTTGCGCTGGGCGGGGGTGAGAGATTCCAAAATATGCGTGCGGTGATTCGGTGATTGAGCGTGGCGGCTGGATCGCGGGCCGGCGTTCGCCCGGACTGACTAATCCGGCATTGTAAACAAGGCCTGCGTTGCGCTGCGCGAATCTTGCCTTGGCCAGAGGCTCGCGATCGATTTTGAGATAAAATCCGGCATCCCGTCCTGCCGCAGGTGCCGGAATCACGCTGCCGGCAGCGGCGGGTAACGAGGATCGCCAAAAGGGCCTTCCACTCTAGAACGGACACCCGAGTCCGCGGGTTGCAAAGTGTTGCACCTTTGTAACAAAGTAAAGTGTTTGAAATGTTGTGCGCCGTATCGGGATTAACCCTAGATAATCGGCTCCGGGTTCGATTCCAGGTTTTTTTACGAACCCCTGTCAACGGGTCTTCGTTTCAAACGTTCTATGCCTGTCGCGTCGCCGACGCTCCTTGAGCAGCGCGGGTTCGACGCCCCCGGCAGGCTGATTCGTCCGACTTTCGGACGACCTGCATCCAGCCCGGACCGCCGGCAGGTTGCCGACCCATACCTGGTTTTTTGCCGATTTTTTAGGAGTTACGCATGCGAATCGCCCAAATCGCTCCGTTGCATGAAGCGGTGCCCCCGAAACTGTACGGCGGTACCGAGCGAGTGGTGTCCTACCTCACCGAAGCACTTGTCGAGATGGGGCATGACGTCACGCTCTTCGCGAGCGGCGATTCGCAGACTTCCGCGAAACTCGAAGCGTGCTGGCCGCAGGCGCTGCGCCTCGACCCGACGATCCGCGACGTGATGGCCCCGCACATGCTGCTCCTCGAGCAGGTGCGCCGCCGCGCGGAAGAGTTCGACGTCCTGCACTGCCACATCGACTACTACCCGTTCTCGCTGTTCTCGCGCCAGCCGGTCCCGCATCTGACGACGATGCACGGCCGTCTCGACCTGCCGGAACTGCAGCCGATCTTCAACGCATTCAGCGACGTGCCGGTCGTGTCGATCTCCGACAACCAGCGCATCCCGCTGCCGCAGGCGAACTGGCTGTCGACCGTGTACCACGGCCTGCCGGAAAACCTGCTGACGCCGATCCCGAACGTGAAGCCGAGCTACCTCGCGTTCCTCGGCCGTATCTCGCCGGAGAAGCGCGTCGACACGGCGATCCGCATCGCCGAGCAGGCCGGCCTGCCGATCAAGATCGCCGCGAAGCTCGACAAGGCTGACCGCGCGTACTACGAAGAGAAGATCAAGCCGCTGTTCGCGCTGCCGCACGTCGAGTACATCGGCGAAATCAGCGAGTCGGAAAAGACCGAATTCCTTGGCAACGCGCATGCGCTGCTGTTCCCGATCGACTGGCCGGAGCCCTTCGGCCTGGTGATGATCGAGGCGATGGCCTGCGGCACCCCGGTGATCGCGTTCAAGCGCGGCTCGGTGCCGGAAGTGATCGACAACGGCGTGTCGGGCTTCGTCGTCGAAGACGAACTGTCGGCCGTCGCCGCGCTCAAGCGCCTCGATACGCTGCCGCGCGAGAAGGTGCGCGCCGCGTTCGAAGCCCGTTTCTCGTCGAAGGTGATGGCGCAGAACTACGTGAAGGGCTACGAGGAACTGCTGCGCCAGAAGCGCCGCACGGTGCTCCGCGAAGTCAACGCGAGCTGATCGCGGGCCGCCGCCATACTGCGGCGCGCGGCCGTCACGACGCCCCGTCCGGGTTTTCCGGCGGGGCGTTGTCACATCTGCGGCGCGGATCTGTTGTATTCTCGCCGCGCCCGGCGCCGCGAACGGCCTTCGAAGCGGCCCGGCACGCCATCCGGCCGTCTGTCCAGACGGTAATGTCCCTATAATGGCCGTGCCGTGAAATCCGGCCGGTACGAATATCCAGAGGAGAGCAGTCTTGGCGAGAACGAAAACCACGCGCGCAGCGCCGGCCCCCGGCGCCGGCGTGATCTTCGCGTTGCGCGCGATCGGTCTCGTGCTGCTCGCGCGCTGGCTGTTCTCGATGTCCCAGATGGGCTATCGCGCGTCGCTGTCGGCGATGGTGTCGTCGCCGTGGGCATTCATCTACCTCATCCTGATCTTCCTGCTGCTCGCGCTGCCGGGCGCCGCCGCCCGGGCCGAGCGGCCGTTCCATCCGCTGCCGCAGTGGCTGCGCCAGGCGCTGCGCGTGTTCGCGCTGATCGGTTTCCTGTTCGCCGTATGGTCGATCGGCGCGTTCACGTGGGCGGCCGGCTGGCGCCGCGCGCTGCATGCGGTGACGGCAACCAACGGCTGGCTCGTCGCCGCGCCGGCGCTGTACGCGGCGATCGTATGGATCTGCCGGCCGCGGCCGCTGTGGCGGACCAACGTGGCCGCACGCCGCTTCGCGGTCGGCCGGTATGCGATCTCGCTCGACGTGCTGACGCGCACCGCGATCGTCTGGATGGAAAGCCGCAAGGTCGGCCAGTACGATGCGCGCGAACTGTCGGTGCGTTGGCCCGGTCGCGCCGCGACGCCCGCCGCGGGCGAGCAGGGCGCGCAGCCGGCGGTCGTGCCGCCGCGTCGCGGCAGCCTGTTCAATCGCCCGAAGGTGGAACTGCTGTGGGATTCGCCGGCGGCTGTCGGCCACAACCGGCAGATCGTGATGCGCACGCCGCTCGCGACCGAGGGCGACCGCGTCGCGGTGCTCGCGCTCGACGCGGCGCTCAAGCAGATCGTCTGACACGGCTCGCGCACCGGGCGCGGGCGACAAGGAGGCGGGATGATCGTCCGTTGGTTGCTGGCTGCCATTCACCTCAGTGCGTTCGGCGTCGCGTTTGCCGCGATCGCCGGGCGTAACCGCGCGTTGCGCCGGTTCATCGCATCGGCGCAGGCGGCCGATTTGCCCGGCGTGTTCAAGGCGGATGCGGTCTGGGGACTGTCCGCGCTCGTGTTGATCGCGACGGGCCTCGCGCGCGCGTTCGGCGGTTTCGAGAAAGGGACCGCGTACTACCTGCAAGAACCGCTCTTTCACCTGAAGATGACCGCGCTCGTGCTGATCCTGCTGCTCGAGATCGTGCCGATGCTGGGGTTGATCCGCTGGCGTATCGCCGCGCGGCGGCAGCAACTGCCCGATATCGGCCGTGCGCGCACCTACGTGCGGATCGGCCACTGGCAGGCGGTGCTGGTGATCGTCATCGTGTTCGCCGCGTCGGGGATGGCGCGGGGGATAGGGGCGCCCGGCTAGGGACGCCCGGTTAGGGGCGTCCGGCTAGGGGCGTCCGGCTAGGGGCGCCTGGCTAGGGGCACCCGGCTAGGGGCACCCGGCTAGGGGCGCGCGGCTAGGGCGCCCGGCCAGATGTGACCGGGCGACGTCGCCGCCCGGCCGGTCCGCGCTCAGCGCACGAGGCAGGGGCGCTTGTTGTTGAACGTCCAGCCCGGGATCAGATACTGCATCGCCGCCGCGTCGTCGCGGGCGCCGAGGCCGTGCTGCTTGTACAGCTCGTGCGCGAGCGCGACCGCATCCATGTCGATGTCGATCCCGAGCCCCGGCCGCTTCGGCACTTCCACCAGCCCGTTCTCAATCTTCAGCGGCTCGCGCGTCAGCCGTTCGCCGTCCTGCCAGATCCAGTGCGTGTCGATCGCGGTGACCTGGCCCGGCGCCGCGGCCGCGACGTGCGTGAACATCGCGAGCGACACGTCGAAGTGGTTGTTCGAATGCGAACCCCACGTGAGGCCCCAGTCGCGGCACATCTGCGCGACCCGCACCGAGCCCTGCATCGTCCAGAAGTGCGGATCGGCGAGCGGGATGTCGACGGCGTGCAACTGCACCGCATGGCCCATCTGCCGCCAGTCGGTCGCGATCATGTTGGTCGCCGTCGGCAGCCCCGTCGCGCGGCGGAATTCGGCCATCACTTCGCGGCCCGAGTAACCGTTCTCCGCACCGCACGGATCTTCCGCATACGCGAGCACGTGATGCTGATCCCGGCACAGCCGCACGGCCTCGTCGAGCGACCATGCGCCGTTCGGATCGAGCGTCACGCGCGCGTCGGGGAAGCGCTCGGCGAGCGCCGTCACGGCTTCGATCTCGCTGGCGCCCGCGAATACGCCGCCCTTCAGCTTGAAGTCGTTGAAGCCGTAGCGCGCATGCGCGGCCTCGGCGAGCCGTACGACGGCTTCGGGCGTCAGCGCGGCTTCGTCGCGCACGCGCGTCCAGTCGTCGGTCGCGCCGCGGCCGTCGCGATACGGGAGCGCGGTCTTCGTGCGATCGCCGACGTAGAACAGGTAGCCGAGCATTTCGACCCGCTCGCGCTGCTGGCCTTCGCCGAGCAGTGCGGCGACCGGCACGCCGAGATGCTGGCCGAGCAGGTCGAGCAGCGCGGCCTCGAGCGCGGTGACCGCGTGGATCGTCGTGCGCAGGTCGAAGGTCTGCAGCCCGCGGCCGCTCGCGTCGCGGTCGGCGAAGGTGCGCCGCACGTCGTTGAGCACCGCATGATAATTGCCGACCGGCTGGCCGACGACGAGCGCCCGCGCGTCGTCGAGCGTGCGGCGGATGCTTTCGCCGCCCGGCACTTCGCCGACGCCCGTGCGACCCGCGCTGTCCTTCAGGATCACGAGGTTGCGGGTGAAGAACGGGCCGTGCGCGCCGCTCAGGTTGAGCAGCATGCTGTCGTGGCCGGCGACCGGAATCGCTTGCAGGTCGACGATGCGCGGCGTGTCGGGGGAGGGCGAGGCAGTGACGGCGTTCATGGGCGGCGATGGCGAAAGAGTGGGCGATGCCGTGCGGCAAAAGCTTTGCCGCGCGCGGCGGGAGGTGCGATCATTCGACAACCGACGTGCGTGGCGCGCAAGCCCCGCATGTCGACGCAACCCGAAACGGGGTGGGAGCGACAACCGGGCCAGCGGAGCGCAGAACGCGAACGCAGGTCGATCGTCGCGCACGGGACCGGGCGGTGCTGTACAGCCGACCTGGGTCGACAGGAGATCCGTGCGCCGATCATCAGTCGTCGGATGACTTGTGACGCAGTATAATGAATCATCGGCTTTCGCTCAAACCCCGCGTAAACCCTCGGCTCACATTACGATCATTCAAAAAGGAACCGGCCACATGTCCGTGCCTACGCTTCCCGCAGCGCCGCGCCGTCGCGCACGCAGCCTCGCACAAGATGTCGTCGACGCGCTGACCGCGCAGATCGAAAACGGCACGCTGCGTCCCGGCGACAAGCTGCCGACCGAAACCGAAGTCATGGCGGCGCAGGGCGTGAGCCGTACGGTCGTGCGCGAGGCGATCTCGCGGATGCAGGCGAGCGGCCTCATCGAGACGCGCCACGGCATCGGCAGCTTCGTGCTGGAGCCGTCGCGCCGCCAGACGCTCGGCATCGATCCCGCGACGATCACGACGCTGCGCGACGTGCTCGCGGTGCTGGAGCTGCGCATCAGCCTCGAAAGCGAGTGCGCGAGCCTGGCCGCGCAGCGCGCGAACGATACCGATCTCGCCGCGCTGCGGCGCGCGCTCGACGCGATCGCGACGGGCGCGGGCGGCGGCCGCGACACCGCGCAGCTCGACTTCCAGTTCCACCTGCAGATCGCGCAATCCACTGGCAACCGCTATTTCGTCGACATCATGACGCAGCTCGGCACGTCGATCATCCCGCGCACCCGCGTGAATTCCGCGCGCTTCGCCGGCGACGATCTCGAGCGCTACGTCGGCCGGCTGAACCACGAGCACGAAGACATCTACGAGGCGATCGCGCGCCACGACCCGGAAGCCGCCCGCGCCGCGATGCGCACGCACCTCACCAACAGCCGCGAGCGGCTGCGCCGCGCGCACGAGGCGGCCGAGGCCGAGGCGGGCTGACGTTGCGTGACAGGGCCCGCGACACGGCGGGCCTACCTGGATCGCCTTAACATCAGTCGTCGTACGAGGTCGGCATGACCTCCACGATCTCCCGGCCAGGCGGCGCTCCCGCCGCCGGCCGTCCGCCTGCCTCGCCGATCAGCCTCCCTTCGTCACGATCGTCTTCCACGCGCCGTTCTTCACCTGGTACAGCGTCGACATCCCGCTCTTCAGCGAGCCGTCGTTCGCGAACGAGATGCGGCCGGTCACGCCTTCGAAATCGATCTTCTTCAGCGCCGGGCGATAGGCCTTCGGGTCGGTCGAGCCGGCCGCCTGCATCGCCTTGATCGCCGCCCACGCCGCGTCATAGCCGAACTGCGCATACGACAGCACGTCGACGCCGAAGCGCTTCTTGAAGCGCGCCTCGAAATCCTTCCCCTGCGGCAGCTCGTCGAGCGGCCGGCCGTATTCCCACGCCATCGCGCCTTCCGCGGCCGGGCCCGCGATCTTGATGAACTCGTTGTCCTTCACGCCGCCGCCGCCGACGAACTGCGCGTTCAGCCCGAGCTGGCGCATCTGCTTGATGAAGTTCGCCGCGAGCGAATCGAGGCCGCCGAAGAAGATCAGGTCGGGATTCTTGGCCTTCAGGCTCGTGATCTGCGCGCGGAAATCGACCGCCTGGTTGCTGGTGAACTCGCGCCCGATGAGGTTGCCGCCGGCGGCCTTCACGGCCTTCTCGAATTCGTCGGCCTCGCCCTGGCCGAACGCGGTGCGGTCGTCGATGATCGCGATGCGCTTCGCCTTCGTCACGTCGACCGCGTACTTGCCCGCGTTGCCGGCGTTCTGGCCGTCGGTCGCGATCACCATGAACATGTTCGCGAGCCCGCGCGACGTGAGCGTCGGGTTGGTCGCGGCCGGGTCGATCACCGGAATGCCGGCCTTGTCGTAGACCACCGACGCCGGGATCGTCGTCCCCGAGTTGAAGTGACCGACCACGACCGACACGTTCTGGTCGACCAGCGCCTGCGCGGCCTGCACGCCAATGCGCGGGTCGGCCTGGTCGTCCTGCACGACGAGATTGAAGCGGGCCGGCTTGCCGGCGATCTGCACCTTCTGTGCGACCGCATCGTCGAGCGCGAGCTGGACGCCGTTTTGCAGGTCCTTGCCGTAGCCGGCGTTCACGCCCGTGAGCGGCGCGGCGAAGCCGACCTTCACGTCGGTTGCGTCGGCAGCCTGGGCGGCCTGTTGCGAGAGGAGGGCAAGCGCGGATGCAATCGACACCGACAGCAGGGAATGACGGAATTTCATGTTGTTCCTCTTGTTCGACACCTGCGAGTAGGTACCGCGCGCGCCAGGGCGAGCCGGGCGCGTGCGACGGGCGGGCGGTTCGACCGCTTCTCGGGATCGGGCGGGGAGGTCGGCATCGTGATCCTCGGAAACATCTCCCGTCAGGCTCTGCGAAGAGCCCCGATTGCTTCGATATATAGGTCGCCGATATGCGCGGGTCTTGGAAATTTGCCGCGCATTCGATGCGGATTTGCGCATAGCTTCCGCGCGTGCGCGGGTGGCCGGTATCGGGAGTTTCCCGTCGCGAACGCCACGGGCGGGAAGGAGGGAGAGCGGCGCGGGGCAAGGACGCGGCGCGGCCCGCCGGGGGCCGCGCCGCGCGTGGGGCGACGTCAGTCGGACAGGGCGTCCGACGCGGCTTCGGCGTCGTCGTGCGACGCGGTCGTGCGGATCAGCGGGTCGCTGGTGCTCGGGCGGCCGGTTTCGACGTGACCGGCGAAGCGACGCAGGAAGCCGAGCAGCCGGCCGTCGCTGACGGTCAGGTCGTACCAGCCGTGGCTGCCGCGCAGATCCCAGTAATCGTCGACGTGCGCGCCCGGCGCGAGGTCGAACGTGCGCGCGTGACCGTGGCCGTACGCGTTCGTGACCTTGAGCCGCACGGCCTTGTGGCCGCGGTTCATCAGGCGCAGCGTGATGTTGCCGTTCGCGACGTCGTAGCCGTAGATCACCTCGGGGTTCACGTTCGCGCTGCCGACGCCGGTCGTGAACGGGCCGCGGAAATGGCAGTAGAAGCCGTTCGGGCCGTACACGTCGAGGTCGTACAGGCCGAGCGACGCGGCGGCGCTCCAGGTATCGGCGACGCGTTTGCCGGCTTCGACCGTGTACGCCCACGGGCCGTCGACGCGGTTGCGCGACTGGACCTGGAACGCGGCGCCCGCGCGGCCCGTGTTCGCGAAGGTCAGCCGGAACTGGCCGTTCGCGGCTTCGACGCGGCCGTGCACGAACAGTTCGTACGGCAGCGCGCGCGCCGGACGCAGCCCGGCTTCCTGTTTCGGCAGCTTCTGCAGCACCGGCGGCACCGGGATGTAGTCGGGATGGCGCACGCGGTCGGGCGGCGCGTAGCCGCTCGTGTCGGGCAGCGTCGGCCAGCCGGCGTCGGCCGTCGCGAAGTCGAATGCGGCGGTCAGGTCGCCGCACACCGCGCGGCGCCACGGCGACACGTTGGCGGCCGTGACCGGATACTGCGCGCCGAACCGCGCCTCGATGAATTGCAGCAGCGACGTGTGATCGAAGGTCTGCGAGCAGACCCAGCCTCCCTTGGTCCACGGCGACACGACGAGCATCGGCACGCGCGGCCCGAGCCCGTACGGGCCGGCCATGTGCGACGCGTCGCCGGCGAACACCTCGTTGGTCGTCGTGACCGTCGACAGCCCGTTGGCGCGCGACTGCGGCGCGAACGGCGGCGGCACGTGGTCGAAGAAGCCGTCGTTTTCGTCGTACGTGATGAAGAGCGCGGTCTTGCTCCACACGTCGGGATTCGACACGAGCGCCTTCAGCACCTGCTCGATGTACCACGCGCCGTAGTTCGCGGGCCAGTTCGGGTGCTCGGAATACGCTTCCGGCGCGCAGATCCACGACACCTGCGGCAGCGTGCCGTTCTTCACGTCCTGCTGCAGCACGTCGAACAGCGTGCCGCCGGCGCTGATGTTGGTGCCGGTGCGGGCCTTGTCGTACAGCGGCGTGCCGGGCAGCGCGGTGCGGTACTGGTTGAAGTAGAGCAGCGAGTTGTCGCCGTAGTTGCCGATGTACGGGTTCTGCGTCCAGCCCCACGAGCCGTTCGCGTCGAGTCCCGTGCCGACGTCCTGGTAGATCTTCCACGACACGCCGGCCTGTTCGAGCACTTCCGGATAGGTCGTCCAGCCGTAGCCTTTTTCCTCGTTGCCGAGCACCGGGCCGCCGCCCGTGCCGTCGTTGCCGACGTAGCCCGTCCACATGTAGTAGCGGTTCGGGTCGGTCGAGCTCGGGATCGCGCAGTGGTACGCGTCGCAGATCGTGAACGCATCGGCGAGCTGGTAGTGGAACGGGATGTCGTCGCGCTTCAGGTACGCCATCGTCGTGGTGCCCTTGTTCGGCACCCACTGGTCGTAGCGGCCCTTGTTCCACGCGGCGTGCATGTCCTGCCAGCCGTGCGGCAGGTCCTGCAGGAACTGCAGGCCGAGCTTGTCGGCGCCCGGGTGGAACGGCAGCAGCTCGGCCGGGCCGACCGGCTGATGGAACACCGACTTGCCGTTCGCGAGGCGCAGCGGGCGCGGATCGCCGAAGCCTCGGACACCGCGCATCGTGCCGAAGTAGTGGTCGAACGAGCGGTTCTCCTGCATCAGGATCACGATGTGTTCGATGTCGCGGATCGTGCCGGTACGGCGGTTCGCGGGAATCGCGAGCGCATCGCGGATCACGGGCGGAAACAGGTTCAGCGCGGCGGCGCCGGCAGTGCCGGCGGCGACGCGCAGGAAGTCACGACGGTTCGATCGGGTCATGGTCGTTATCGTGCGGTAAAGGGGAAGCCGATTGGCGGGACCTGCGGGAAGGGCGCGCGCCGGGTCGCAGGATGCGGCTGCGCCGGTTCGTGCCGCCGCGAGCATAGCGAGGAATCGGTGTCATTCATGTGAAGTCCGGAAACGTTTGCACGGACAGCGAACCGGCATCGGGATAGGCATCGCCAGCGGTCGTGGTGTAAAGGGGAAAGCAGGAAAGCAGGAAAGCGGTGCGGCGGAGCAGCGCAACGCAGTGCCGGCGCGTCAGGCGTCGGTCACCCACGCGCCGAACCATTCGCTCGGGCGGGCGATCTCGTCCTGCGCGGCGACGAGTTCGAGTTCGTAACGGCGTGCGTCGTAGGTGGCCTTCACGACCGCGTGCACGGCCGCGAGCGTGTGTTCGAACGCGGCGCGCACCGAATCGCCGCGCAGCCGGCACGCGACGAAGATCGCGCTGGTCAGGTCGCCGACGCCGACCGGATGGCGCGGAAACGCATACAGCGGCCGCTGGCCGATCCACGCTTCGGTTTCGGTGACGGCGAGCATGTTGAAACGGTCGGCCGGACTGTTGCGGTCGTGCAGGTGCTTGACGAGGATGATCTGCGGGCCGCGGCGGATCAGCGCGCGGCACGCGTCGACGGCTTCGGCGACGGTCTCGATGCGCCGGCCGGCGAGCTTCTGCAGTTCGGTATGGTTCGGCGACATGCCGTCCGCGAGCGCGGGCATTTCCTGCACGATGAATTCCTCGACACCGGGCTCGGGCCGGATGCCGCCCGTCTGGCCCATCGCCGGATCGCAGAAGTACCACGCGTTCGGATTCATCGCCTTCACCGAGCGCACGATCTCGACCGCCGCGCGCGCCTGCGGCGGCGAGCCGAGGAAGCCGGACAGCACCGCGTCGCAACGCTTGAGCGCGCCGATGGCCGCGACGCCGTCGACGAGCTGTTCCATCTTCGCGGCATCGATCGCGCTGCCGGCCCAGTGGCCGTACTGCATGTGATTCGACAACTGGACGGTATTGAGCGGCCAGACGTTGATGCCGAGACGCTGCATCGGGAACACGGCCGCACTGTTGCCGGCATGGCCGTAGATGACGTGCGACTGAATGCTGAGGACGTTTTTCATGGGAATTCGCCTGCACGCGTTTCAGGGTCACGTCACACGATACCCGAGTTCGTCATACGCGCGGAAGTCGCGCGGCCCCGGAGTGTTGCGCGCCGTCGTCACGCGACCGCGTAGAATCGCGGGGGCGCGAGACCGTCCGGCCGCAACCGGCTGCCCGCGCGCGTCTCCAATCACCGTGATCGCCATGCTTTCGATTTGCAAGATGTTGTCCGTCGCGCGCGCCGCCGTGCTCGGCGCGAGTGCCGCCGCCGCGTGCGCGCTGCCCGTGGCGGCCGTTGCCGCGACGCCCGCCGCCAACGACGGGCCCGCGTACGGCCCGCGCCTGGAAGGGTTCGTGTATCCGGCGCCCGTGCACGAGTACGCGTTCGTGTCGCAGCGCGAAACCCTCGAGATGGCGTACCTCGACGTGCAGCCCGCGCATCCGAACGGCCGCACCGTCGTGCTGCTGCACGGCAAGAACTTCTGCGCGGCGACCTGGGAGGACACGATCGGCGTGCTGAGCCGCGCCGGCTATCGTGTGATCGCGCCGGACCAGATCGGCTTCTGCAAGTCGTCGAAGCCCGAGCGCTACCAGTACAGCTTCCAGCAACTCGCGCGCAACACGCACGCGCTGCTCGAATCGGTCGGCGTGAAGTCGGCGACGATCATGGGCCACTCGACGGGCGGGATGCTCGCGATCCGCTACGCGCTGATGTATCCGAAAGCGACCGACCAGCTCGTGCTCGTGAACCCGATCGGCCTCGAGGACTGGAAGGCGCTCGGCGTGCCGCCGCTGTCGGTCGACTACTGGTACGCGCGCGAACAGAAGACCACGGCCGACGGTATCCGCCGCTACGAGCAGGGTACGTACTACGCAGGCAAGTGGTCGCCGTCGTACGAGCGCTGGGTGCAGATGCTCGCCGGCATGTATCGCGGCGCCGGCCGCGACGCGGTCGCGTGGAACTCCGCGCTGATCTACGACATGATCCTCACGCAGCCGGTGGTCTACGAATTCGGTGCGATCCGCGTGCCGACGCTGCTGATGATCGGCGACAAGGACACGACCGCGATCGGCAAGGACGTCGCGCCGCCCGACGTGCACGCGAAGCTCGGCCGCTATCCGGAGCTCGCGAAGCGCACGCAGGCCGCGATTCCGGGCGCGCAACTCGTCGAATTCCCGGCGCTCGGACACGCGCCGCAGATCCAGGACCCGGACGCGTTCCACAAGGCGCTGCTCGACGGGCTGGAGGCCGTGCGCCCGCAGTGATGCGGGACAGGCGGCCGGCGGCGCGCGAGCGTGCCGTCAGCGCGCTTCGTTCGCGAGCTCGTCGCGGATCTGCGCGGCCAGTTCGAACGAGCGCAGCCGCGCGGCGTGATCGTAGATCTGCGCGGTGATGATCAGCTCGTCGGCGCCCGTCAGCGCGATGCGCTCGCGCAGCTTGTCGCGCACCGTGTCGCGCGAGCCGACCGCCGCGAACGACAGCGAATGCGCGACGGTCGCGAGTTCGAGCTCGTTCGCCTCGAGCACGTCGACGGGCGGCGGCAGCTTGCCCGGCGTGCCGCGCCGCAGGTTGATGAACTGCTGCTGCAGCGACGTGAACAGGCGCCGCGCCTCGTCGTCGGTCTCGGCCGCGAACACGTTGACGCCGACCATCGCATGCGGCTTCGGCCACGCGGCCGACGGCCGGTACTGCGCGCGGTAGATCTCGAGCGCCCGCATCAGATAATCCGGCGCGAAGTGCGACGCGAACGCGAACGGCAGCCCGAGCATCGCCGCGAGCTGCGCGCTGAACAGGCTCGAACCGAGCAGCCACACCGGGACGTCGAGCCCCGCGCCGGGTACCGCCCGCACGCGCTGGCCGGGTACCGGCTCCGCGAAATAGCGCTGCAGCTCCGCGACGTCGTCCGGAAACGAGTCCGCACTGCCGATCAGGTCGCGGCGCAGCGCGCGCGACGTGGTCTGGTCGGTGCCGGGCGCGCGGCCCAGGCCGAGATCGATGCGCCCCGGATACAGCGACGCGAGCGTGCCGAACTGTTCGGCGATCACGAGCGGCGCGTGGTTCGGCAGCATGATGCCGCCCGAGCCGACCCGGATCGTCCGCGTCGCGCCCGCGACGTGGCCGATCACGACGGCGGTGGCCGCACTCGCGATCCCCGGCATGTTGTGATGCTCGGCCAGCCAGTAGCGCCGGTAGCCCCAGCGTTCCGCGTGCTGCGCGAGATCGACGGTGTTGCGGAACGCCTGCGAGGCGTCGGCGCCGGCCGGAATGGGGGCGAGATCGAGTACGGAAAACGGTGTCATCGGAAGACCTTCGAAACGGGGTGGCGTGGTGATGCGCTGACGCAACAGACGCCAACGATTTTGCCAAAGGGTTCCGGAACGTGCTGGCCGCGCGCGGATACCCATGCGCCTTACAGGGGTGCAGGGTTGCTTGCGACGATCGTTGCAAAAATCAATCTAATCCCTGATTAATTACCAATCTTTACGGCGATTGGAAGTGAAACCGCATCGACATACAAATTTGCACGAAACGTTTGATTTTAAAGACTGCAATACGCCTGCAAAGTGCTTACGCTAATGTGAACGTGGCCGAGCCGATCCGGTTCGTCGACCGCTCAGCTTTGCCGGAATCGCACCAGTCCGTTTCTCGTAGCGCCGCGCGCGGGGGGCTGCGGACTGCTAAAATCCGGCGCCTGTCCATGTTGTGCCAATGGAGCCATTCGAGTCTTCCCGCATGCCGTCCGGGTGCTGCGCGGGGATACGCCACGCGAAGCCGGGCATGGCCGCACCCGAACAACGGGTCGTGCCTTCCCCATTACAGACGCTGCTGGAACAAGGAGTCGGGTCGTGCCCGCGTTCGTCGCTGTCGGAATACCGCATCACGCTCAATCACGCTCAAGCGTTCGCCATGGCGCCGAAGTCGCCGGGAGGCGTTGCGCATGACGCCCACCGCCACGCTGCTCGACTGGCTCCTGATCGTCTTCACGCTGGCCGCGGCCGGCTATGCGCTCGTCGCGGCCTTCGCGCCGCGGCCGCGCACGCCGCGCACGGCGGTGCGCGACGGCTTCGAGCCGGTCAGCGTGCTCAAGCCGCTGTGCGGCGCGGAGCCGCACCTGTACGAAAACCTCGCGACTTTCTGCGAGCAGCGCCATCCTCGCTATGAGGTGCTGTTCGGCGTCGCATCGTCGGCCGATCCGGCTATCGCGGTCGTCGAGCGGCTGCGCGCCGACCATCCGGCGTGCGACATCTCGCTCGTGATCGACGCGCGCGTGCATGGCAAGAACCTGAAGGTCAGCAACCTGATCAATCTCGCCGAACGTGCGAAATACGGCCGCATCGTGATCGCGGACAGCGACATCGCGGTGAAGCCCGACTATCTGGAGCGCGTGACGGCGCCGCTCGCGGACGCGTCGGTCGGGGTCGTCACGTGCCTGTATCATGCGCGCAGCGTCGGCGGCTTCTGGACGCGGATCGGCGCGCAGTTCGTCGACGCCTGGTTCGCGCCGTCGGTGCGGATTACGCACCTCGGCCGCTCGAGCCGCTTCGGCTTCGGCGCGACGCTCGCGCTCACGCGCGACACGCTCGACCGGATCGGCGGTCTCTTCGCGCTGAAGGACGAACTGGCCGACGATTTCTGGCTGGCCGAGCTGCCGCGCCGCCTCGGGCGGCGCACCGTGCTGTCCGAGGTCGAGGTCGCGACCGACGTGATCGAACCGTCGTTCGGGCCGCTGTGGCACCGCGAGACGCGCTGGCTGCGCACGATCCGTTCGCTGAACCCGGCCGGCTTCGCGTTCCTGTTCATTACGTTCACCGTGCCGTGGCTCGCGATCGGCGCGGCGCTCGCATGGCGCCTCGATGGCAGTGTCGCCGGCACGCTGGCGGGCGGCGCGGCCGCGGTCGGCGCATTCGGCCGGCTCGTGCTGCACGCACGCGGCGAGGACGGCTGGCGTGCGTTCTGGCGCGACCTGCCGCTCGTCGCGGTGCGCGACACGCTGCTCGCGCTCGAGTGGCTCGCGGCCGCGTTCGGCACGCACGTCGTGTGGCGCGGCGCCAGGATGACGGTCGTCGGCGGCGAACGCGCGGCGGCGGCCGTGGAAGCAGTGGACGGCCGCTAGGGCCGTGGATCGAACCCGGCCCGCGGGCCGAGACGCGTCGCACGGCGAAGCCGCGCGGCGCGACATGACAGAGAGGCGGGCGCCGGCATGGCGGCCCGCGGTTTTTTGACTGAATCGTTGTAACGAAACGAACTATGCAGGCTACCGGAGCATTCATGAAAACGCTGTTCTTGCAGGCCCCTTCGTATGACGGCTTCGACGGCGGAGCCGGCTCGCGCTATCAGGCGAAGCGCGAAATCCGTTCCTTCTGGTACCCGACCTGGCTCGCGCAGCCGGCCGCGCTCGTGCCGGGCAGCCGCGTCGTCGATGCGCCGGCCGACGGCCTGTCGGTCGAGGAGACGCTGAAGATCGCCAACGACTACGACCTCGTGATCATCCACACGAGCACGCCGTCGTTCCCGACCGACGCGATGTTCGCGCAGGATCTCAAGAAGATGAAGCCGTCGATGCTGGTCGGCATGGTCGGCGCGAAGGTGATGGTCGATCCGCACAACTCGCTCACGGCGAGCGAGGCCATCGACTTCGTGTGCCGCGAGGAGTTCGACTTCACCTGCAAGGAACTCGCCGAAGGCAAGCCGTTCGCGGAGATCAAGGGCTTGAGCTGGCGCGCGAAGGACGGCTCGATCGAGCACAACGAAGCGCGTCCGATCCTCGAGAACATGGACGAACTGCCGTTCGTCGCGCCCGTCTACAAGCGCGACCTGAAGATCGACAACTACTTCATCGGCTACCTGAACTATCCGTACGTCTCGATCTACACGGGCCGCGGCTGCAAGTCGCGCTGCACGTTCTGCCTGTGGCCGCAGACGGTCAGCGGCCATCGCTACCGCACGCGCTCGGTCGAGAACGTGCTCGCGGAAGCGAAGTGGATCCGCGACAACATGCCGGAAGTGAAGGAGCTGATGTTCGACGACGACACCTTCACCGACGACCTGCCGCGCGCCGAAGCCATTGCCATCGGCCTGGGCAAGCTCGGTATCACGTGGTCGTGCAACGCGAAGGCCAACGTGCCGTACAAGACGCTGAAGGTGATGAAGGAAAACGGCCTGCGCCTGCTGCTGGTCGGCTTCGAATCGGGCGACGACCAGATTCTCGTGAACATCAAGAAGGGCGTGCGCACCGATTTCGCGCGCCGCTTCAGCGCGGACTGCAAGAAGCTCGGCATCAAGATCCACGGCACCTTCATCCTCGGCCTGCCGGGCGAGACGCAGGAGACCATCAAGAAGACGATCGAGTACGCGAAGGAAATCAATCCGCACACGATCCAGGTGTCGCTCGCCGCGCCGTATCCGGGCACGACGCTCTACAAGCAGGCCGTCGAAAACGGCTGGATGGAAGAGAACAAGACCATCAACCTGGTGAGCAAGGAAGGCGTGCAGCTCGCGGCGATCGGCTATGCGCACCTGTCGCGCGACGAGATCTATCACCACCTCGAGCAGTTCTATCGCCAGTTCTACTTCCGTCCGTCGAAGATCTGGGAAATCGTGCGCGAGATGCTGACGAGCTGGGACATGATGAAGCGCCGCCTGCGCGAAGGCGTCGAGTTCTTCCGTTTCCTGCGCGCGCACGAGGCCTGATCGGTGGCGACGCAGCGGGCGGCGCGGGCGCTGATCTTCACCGCGGACGACTTCGGGCTGCACCCGCGCGTCAACGCGGCGGTCGAGCGTGCGCACCGCGACGGCGTGCTGAACGCCGCCAGCCTGATGGTCGGCGCGAGCGCCGCGCAGGATGCGATCGAACGCGCGCGGCGGCTGCCGTCGCTCGCGGTCGGCCTGCATCTGGTGCTCGCGGACGGGCCGGCCACGCTGCCCGCGCATGAGATTCCCGCGCTCGTCGGCCCCGACGGGCGATTCGGCGACGCGATGGCGAAGGACGGCTGTCGCTTCTTCTTCCTGCCGCACGTGCGCGCGCAACTGCGCCGCGAGATCCGTGCGCAGTTCGACGCGTTCGCGGCGAGCGGCCTGCCGCTCGACCACGTGAACGCGCACAAGCATTTCCACCTGCATCCGACCGTGCTGTCGATGATCATCGAGATCGGCCGCGACTACGGGCTGCGCGCGGTGCGGCTGCCGTACGAAACGAGCGCGCCCGCGCTGCTCAAGCCGTGGATCGCGCTGGTGCGCGCGCGGCTCGACCGCGCGGGGCTTGCGCACAACGACTACGTGGTCGGGATCGAGCATACGGGCGCGATGGACGAGGCCGTGCTGCTCGACGCGCTCGCGAAGCTGCCGGCGGGCGTCGGCGAGATCTACTGTCATCCGGCCGAGGCCGGCGACGGCCCGATCACGCCGACGATGGCCGATTACCGTCCGGTCGACGAGCTCGAGGCGCTGCTGTCGCCGCGCGTCGCGGCCGCGCTGAAGGCGGCGGGCGTCGCGACCGGCGGGTTTGCCGACGTGTTCGGCGGGCCGGCGGCGCGACGCGGCGCGCAGGCGTCGCGCGCACCGGGAGCGCAGCCGTCATGAGCAAGTGGATCAAGTGGCTCGGCTGGCCGATCGGCATCGGCATCCTGCTCGCGCTGGGGCTGCACGAAGGCGTCGGCGACGTGTCGCAGATGCTCGCGCGCGCCGGCTACGCGCTGTTGTGGCTCGTGCCGTTCCACGCGCTGCCGCTGCTGCTCGATGCATACGCATGGCACCTGCTGCTCGACCGGCGCAGTTCGCTGCCGTTCCTGTGGTGGATCGCGACCGTGCGCGAGGCCGTGAACCGGCTGCTGCCCGTGGTCGGGATCGGCGGCGAGATCGTCGGCATCCGGCTCGCGCGCTGGCAGGTGCCCGACGCGAGCCGCGTGACCGCGTCGGTGATCGTCGAGGTGCTGGTGACGATCGTGGTGCAGTATGCGTTCGCGGCGCTCGGCCTCGTGCTGCTGCTCGCGACGACCGACAACATGGGCGGCGGCACGATCGGCCTCGCGCTGCTGCTGACGCTGCCGTTGCCGGTGCTGGGCGTCGTGCTGATGCGGCGCGGCGGCATCTTCCACGCGATCGAGCGTTTCGCGGGCCGCCTGCTCGGCGATTCGCACCGGCTGCTGCAGGGTGTCGACGGCCGCCGGCTCGACGCCGACATCGATTCGCTGATGTCGCGCACGGGCCTGCTGTTCAGCGCCTTCTTCTGGCAACTGGCCGGCTACGTGCTCGGCGCGCTCGAGATTTACTGGGCGCTCGCGCTGCTCGGCCATCCGGTGTCGATCGGCGGCGCGATCGCGATCGAGGCGATGACGCAGGCGGTGCGGCACGCGGCGTTCATGGTGCCGGGCGGACTGGGCGTGCAGGAAGCGACCGTCGTGCTGCTCGCGCAGATGTTCGGCGTCGATCGCGAGACGGCGCTGTCGCTCGCGGTCGTCAAGCGCGGCCGCGAAGTGCTGTTCGGCTGCCTCGCGCTGGGCTCGTGGCAGCTTGCCGAGCTGGTGCGCACGCGCCGCCGGCTGGGCGGATCGCCGGCCGGGCCGCGCACGGCGCCGCCGGCGAACCGGGCGACCGAAACCCGGACCGAAACCGAAACGACGCATTGAATCCGGGACGGGCCACACGGCCCGTCTCGCGCTTTTGGCGTCGCGCGGGTATCCTTGCCGCGTGTTTTCTCGACGCGCAACCCTTCCGATGATTTTCCGTTTCCGGCTGCTTTCCGTGACGATGCTGGCCGCCGCGCTGGCGCTAACCGGTTGTGACGACCAAGGCCATCTCGACGTGCAACGTATCAGGGACTTCTTCAACGCGATCAAGCCTGCGCCGCTGCTGCTGAAGGGGCTGAAGATCGGCGAATCGACCGAGGCCGACGTGCGCGGCACGATGGGCAAGCCCGAGACCGAGCGTACGTTCACCGACGGCTCGAAGCGTCTCGAATATCCGCGCGGCCCGATGGGCAACCAGACCTGGTTCGTCGATCTCGATGCGAACGGGCGCTACACGGGCGCGACGCAGGTGCTGACCGCCGAGAACTTCGCGAAAGTGCGCCCGGGGATGGACGAGGACGAGGTGCGGCGGCTGCTCGGCAAGCCCGGCGACATCGCGCAGTATCCGCTGAAGCCCGAGACGGTCTGGAGCTGGCGCTGGCTCGAGGACGGCGTCAACACCGACGCGTTCTTCAACGTCCATTTCGGCCCGGACGGGCTCGTTTATACGACGTCGCGCTCCGACATCCTGAAAGGGCGCTGACGTTCACGCGCGGCGCTTCTTCAGCCGGTCGCGCAGCGCGTCGTTCATGCGCGTCTGCCAGCCGAGGCTGTGGCGGGCCAGGACGTGCATGTTCGGCCCGATGGCCCGTCCGGCGCTATATCGAAAAAGCGACCGGAAAATTGCAAAAAACCCGCTTCCCGGCGTGTCATGAGACTGTCAGGGAGCGGGTTTTTTCCTTTTGAAACAGCGGCGTAGGTCGTATGCGCAAATGGTGGGATGAATTGTTGCGACGCAGCAATCGCCCATACGGTGATTTGAGGCAATCAATTTCGCTTGCGACTATCCGCGTCAACCCGGCGCGGGACAGGCAGTCGCGTCGGCATTCATTCCAACTCTGGAGACGCGCGTGTTCCTTTACGGCTTTGGTCCGGTCCTCTGGGCCGGCACCGTGCAGACCATCGAGCTGTCGGTGCTGTCGCTCGCCACTGCGGTGGCGCTGGGGCTGATCGGCGCGGTGGCGAAGCTGTCGCACAACCGGGTGCTGCGAGCGATCGCGACCGGTTATACGACGCTGATCCGCTCGGTGCCCGATCTTGTGCTGATGCTGCTGCTGTTCTACAGCATCCAGATCTGGCTGAACCAGTTCACCGACCTCGTCGGCTGGAACCAGATCGACATCGATCCGTTCGTGGCGGGCGTGCTGACGCTCGGCTTCATCTACGGCGCGTACTTCACCGAGACGTTTCGCGGCGCGTTCCTGTCGGTGCCGCGCGGCCAGCTCGAAGCCGGCGCGGCTTACGGGATGAGCGGCGCGCGCGTGTTCGCGCGGATCATGTTTCCGCAGATGATGCGCTTCGCGCTGCCGGGCATCGGCAACAACTGGCAGGTGCTCGTGAAGGCGACCGCGCTGGTGTCGATCATCGGCCTCGCGGACGTCGTGAAGGCCGCGCAGGACGCCGGCAAGAGCACGTTCAACATGTTCTTCTTCATCCTCGTCGCGGCGCTGATCTATCTTGCGATCACGACCGTCTCCAACCTCGTGCTGATCCAGCTCGAGAAGCGTTATTCCATGGGCGTGCGGCACGCAGAACTATGATCGAGATCCTCCAGGAATTCGGCAAGGCGTTCCTTTTCTGGGACGGCCAGCGCCTCTCCGGCCTCGCGGTGACGCTGTGGCTGCTCGTCGCGTCGATTTCGCTCGGCTTCGTGTGCGCGGTGCCGCTCGCGGTCGCGCGCGTATCGAAGAACAAGTGGGTGTCGATGCCCGTGCGCTTCTACACGTACGTGTTCCGCGGCACGCCGCTCTACGTGCAGTTGCTGCTGATGTACACGGGCATGTACAGCCTCGAGTTCGTGCGCTCGCACTCGCTGCTCGACGCGTTTTTCCGCAGCGGTTTCAACTGCGCGATCCTTGCGTTCGCGCTGAACACCTGCGCGTACACCACCGAGATCTTCGCCGGGGCGATCCGCGCGATTCCGCACGGCGAGGTCGAGGCGGCGCGCGCGTACGGAATGTCGCCGTTCACGATGTACCGCCGTGTGATTCTGCCGTCGGCGCTGCGCCGCGCGCTGCCGCTGTACAGCAACGAGGTGATCCTGATGCTGCACGCGACCACCGTCGCGTTCACGGCGACCGTGCCGGACATCCTGAAGGTCGCGCGCGACGCCAATTCCGCGACCTACATGGCGTTCCAGTCGTTCGGAATCGCCGCGCTGATCTATCTTGCGGTATCGTTCGCACTCGTCGCGGCGTTTCGCCGCGCGGAGCGCCACTGGCTCGCGTATCTCGCGGCCGCCCGTCATTGAATTACTTCGAGGAGAGCCAGTTGGCCGAGATCACTCAAACGAGCGCGTCCGCTTCCGTCAAGCTTGCCGCGGTCGATATCCACAAGCGCTATGGCGACAACGAGGTGCTCAAGGGCGTGTCGCTGAATGCGAAGGCCGGTGACGTCATCAGCATCATCGGCGCGAGCGGCTCGGGCAAGAGTACGTTCCTGCGCTGCATCAATTTTCTCGAACGGCCGAATGCGGGGCAGATCGTCGTCGACGGCGAGGCCGTGCGTACCAAGACCGACCGCGCCGGTGCGCTCGAGGTCGCCGATCACAAGCAGTTGCAGCGCATCCGCACGAAGCTCGCGATGGTGTTCCAGCACTTCAACCTGTGGGCGCACATGAACGTGCTCGAGAACGTGATGGAGGCGCCCGTGCACGTGCTCGGCATTTCGAAGAAGGAAGCCGAGGAGCGTGCGCGCGAGTACCTGGAGAAGGTCGGCCTGCCGCCGCGCGTCGAGAAGCAGTATCCGTCGCATCTGTCGGGCGGCCAGCAGCAGCGCGTGGCGATCGCGCGGGCGCTCGCGATGCATCCGGACGTGATGCTGTTCGACGAACCGACGTCCGCGCTCGATCCGGAGCTCGTCGGCGAAGTGCTGAAGGTCATGCAGAAGCTGGCCGAGGAAGGGCGCACGATGATCGTCGTCACGCATGAGATGGGTTTCGCGCGCAACGTGTCGAACCACGTGATGTTCCTGCATCAGGGGCGGACCGAGGAAGAGGGCGATCCGAAGGAAGTGCTGGTGCGGCCGCAGAGCGAGCGGCTCAAGCAATTCCTGTCGGGCAGTCTCAAGTAACGCGACAGGGCAGGTTTCAGCCGTGGTACCGGTGTCTCGTCCCGCAGGCGCCACCCGCACGACGCAGGTGGCGATCGTTGCATTGCCGCCCGTGTCGATGTCGGGCGTGGGGCCGATCGTCGATGCGCTGAATCTCGCGAACGAGATCGACGGGCGGCTTCTGTACCGCTGGCAGGTGTGTTCGTGGGACGGGCGGCCGGTGCCGCTCGCGGGTGGTGCGCAGTGGCATGCCGATGCGGCGTTCAACGACGCGATCGCGTGCGACTGGTTGATCGTCGTGTCCGAGCGGTTTCAGCAGTTCGCCGATTACCGGCTGTTTCTCGCGAGTCTCGCGCGGGTCGGGCAGCGCACGCCGGTCGTGACCGGCATTCATCACGGCGTGTGGTGGCTCGCGATGGCGGGGCAGCTTTCCGGGTATCGCGTGAGCGTGAACTGGGAGACGTATCAGCAGTTCGCCGAGCAGTTCGAGCGGTCGATCGTCACGCAGCAGATCTTCGAGATCGATCGCGATCGGGCGACCTGCGCCGGCGGGCAGGCGACCGTCGATTTCATGCTGGCCATGATTGGCCGGGAACATGGGGCGGATCTCGCGGAGCGGATTGCCGATGCGCTCGGGGTCGGCACGCTGCGCAGCGGCGAGGAGCGGCAGCGGATTCCGTTTGTTACTGCTCCGGGGGAGCGGCATCCTCGGTTGAATGACGCGTTGCTTTTGATGGAAGCCAATGTCGAGGATCCGCTTACTACCGATGAGATCGCCGGGTTGGTCGGCGTGTCGCGGCGGCAGCTCGAGCGGCTCTTTCGACAGTATCTCGGGGCGATGCCCTCCAAGTATTACCTCAATCTTCGGTTGCTCAAGGCTCGGACCCAGTTGCAGAGGACCAGCAAGTCAGTGGTTCAGGTTAGTCTTGCTTGCGGGTTTTCTTCTGCTGCGCATTTTTCTAATGCTTATCGGGAGAGGTTTGGGGTTACGCCTCGGGAGGATCGGCGAGCCTGGCTTGAGAAGCAGACGGGCGGGGGCAGTGAACCTCGGGGTGGGGCGCTCGTCGAGCGCGGGAAAGATTGAGGTTCGGTTTTGGGTTTCGTTGGTGGTGTGCTCACGGTTGGCGTGAAGCACCTGCGATCGTGTCGGTCTATTAGCGTCGCCCCTGCGCGGGGCAGCGGTTGGGGGTGTCAGGATTTCCGTGTTCAAGGCGGGTTGAGTAATTACACGGAAGGCCGGATGAATCGATCTGCGTAAAGGATAGCGAATTGGTTCATGGCGGTCTTCCAGTCATGAGCTGCACTACCCCA
>NZ_JAKWFH010000072.1:0-30770 GCF_029522185.1 Burkholderia sp. IO2
GCCGCCGCGCCGATCGTCGGTGGCGCGGTCGCGACGGCACCGCTGAGCAGCGGTCCGGCCGCGCCGGCTGCCGGCACGTCGTCGGCGCTGGCCGCCACGCCGCCGGCTGCGGCAACCGGGTCGAGCGATACGGCCGCGGCGCCGAGCGGCCCCGTGACGTTCGCGTGGCCCGCGCGCGGCCCCGTGCTGAACGGGTTCGACGACGCGAAGAACAAGGGTGTCAATATCGGCGGGACGGCCGGCGAGGCCGTGAAGGCGGCGGCGGACGGCCGCGTCGTTTACTCCGGCAACGGTCTGCGTGGTTACGGCAACCTCATTATCATCAAGCACGATGCAACTTACCTCACGGCGTATGCACACAATCGCGCTTTGATGGTAAAAGAGGGGGACGCGGTAACGAAGGGGCAGAAGATCGCCGAGATGGGTAACAGCGATGCCGACCGCGTGATGCTGCATTTCGAGGTTCGCCGGCAGGGTAAGCCTGTCGATCCGCTGAAGTATTTGCCGCCTCAATAACCGAGACGACCATGCCGAAATCGAAGCGCCACGAGCCGCAAGCCGAGTCTGAGAAGATCAGTCGTGCCACGCAAGCATCGGTGGGGCGAGTGGGTGCTTCGACGGACGACGAAGACGACGTCGCGGAAAACGAACGTGATCTCGAGGCACGCGACGCCGAGGCCGAAGGTGGCGACGACGAGCGCGAAGGCCGTCAGGAAGCCGCGCCCGACGTCGACGATTTCCGCACGCTGCTGCAGGCCGAACTCACGGCCGACACGATCCAGCATTACCTGAACCGCATCAGCGTGAAGCCGCTGCTGACCGTCGAGGAAGAGCAGCGCTATTCGCGTCTTGCGAAGGCCGGCGAATTCGAGGCGCGGCAGGTGATGATCGAGCGCAACCTGCGTCTCGTCGTCAGTATCGCGAAGGGGTACCTGAACCGCGGCGTGCCGCTGCTCGACCTGATCGAGGAAGGCAACCTCGGCCTGATGCACGCGATCGAGAAATTCGACCCGACGCGCGGTTTTCGCTTCTCGACCTACGCGACGTGGTGGATCCGGCAGAGCATCGAGCGGGCGATCATGAACCAGGCCCGCACGGTGCGCCTGCCCGTGCACGTGATCCGCGAACTGAACCAGGTGCTGCGCGCGAAGCGCCACCTCGAAAAGAATTCGATGTCGACGGGCGAGGCGGCCGAACGCCGCGAAGCCAGCATCGACGACATCGCCTATCTCACCGGCAAGACCGCCGAGGAAGTCACCGATATCCTCGCGCTCAACGAACACACGGCGTCGCTCGACGCGCCGCTCGACCTCGATCCCGCGAGCAGCCTGCTCGACCTGCTGCCCGACGACCAGAGCCAGTCGCCCGACGCCGAGGTGCAGCACCGCGAGCTCGAAACGCTGACGCGCGCGTGGCTGTCGCGGCTGTCCGACAAGCACCGGCACGTGATCGAGCGCCGCTTCGGCCTGAACCACATCGAACCGGCGACGCTCGAGGAGCTCGCCGACGAGATGGGGCTCACGCGCGAGCGCGTGCGGCAGATCCAGCAGGAAGCGCTGGTGCGCCTCAAGCGGTTCTTTGCCTCCAACGGCGTGCGCAAGGACGCCGTTCTGTAACTGATGACTCCGATTCTCGTTTTTGACATCGAGACGATTCCCGATGTCGACGGCATTCGCCGTCTGGAAGACCTGCCCGCGACGCTCGACGATGCCGCGGTGTCCGAGCATGCATTCGCCGCACGCCGCGAGAAGACCGGCAGTGATTTCCTGCCGCATCACCTGCAGCGGATCGCGGCGATTTCGTGCGTGTTCCGCGACAACAACGGTTTTCGCGTGCGCTCGCTCGGCACGCCGCAGGACAACGAAGCCACGCTGATCCAGTCGTTCTACCGCGTAATCGAGAAATACACGCCGCAGCTCGTGTCGTGGAACGGCGGTGGCTTCGATCTGCCGGTGCTCCATTACCGCGCGCTCGTGCACGGCATTCCCGCCACCCGCTACTGGGATCTCGGCGAGGACGACCGCGAGTTCAAGTGGAACAACTACATCTCGCGCTATCACTCGCGGCATACCGACCTGATGGACGTGCTCGCGATGTATCAGGCGCGCGCCAATGCGCCGCTCGACGCGCTCGCGAAGCTGTGCGGCTTTCCGGGCAAGCTCGGGATGGACGGCAGCC
This sequence comes from Burkholderia sp. IO2, assembly GCF_029522185.1. NCBI lineage: Bacteria > Pseudomonadati > Pseudomonadota > Betaproteobacteria > Burkholderiales > Burkholderiaceae > Burkholderia > Burkholderia sp. IO2. The sequence goes on from NZ_JAKWFH010000072.1 coordinate 2,179, forward strand.
AGGTATGGCCGGCGTTCCAGGACGGGCGAATCGAGGAAATCCGCAACTACTGCGAAACCGACGTCGTCAATACCTATCTGCTGTATTGCAGGTTCCAGTTGATGCGCGGCGGCCTGACGCCGAGCGAGTACGCGGACGAGATCCTGCTCGTGAAGAACGCGCTTGCGCTGGAACCGGCGCCACACTGGGTCGAATACCTGGCCGGCTTCGACGCGTAGCGCGGACAGGCCGCGCCGCGGCCGGCCCGATCAGCCGAGGTCGAGCAGCACCGGCTGGTGATCGGACGCGCGCACGTAATCGTCGATCTCGCAGCGGGTGACGCGCGGCAACAGCGTGTCGGTCACGAACACGAAATCGCACGCGAGCGGCCCGTCCGACCATTGCACCGTATCGTAGACGCCGGCCGTCGGCGGCGGCGTGCGGCCGGGGTGCCGCGCAACCCACGCGTCGATGAAATCCGGCGCGTCGGCAAGCGGCGCCAGGAAGCGCCGGTATGCGTCGCTGCCGAATGCACTGTTGAAATCGCCGCAGACGATCGCATCGCGTGGCTGTCCGGTCGCGCTGAACGGCCCCTCGGCGGTTTCGGCGCGGGCCGGGTGGGTCGCGTGCGCACAGGCCTCGCGATGCCGGTCGCGCAGCGCGTCGACCTGCGCGAGCCGCTGGCGCGCCGAGTAATACTCCAGATGCGTGGTGACCACGCGCAACGGCCCGAACGGCGCCTGCAACTCGATGTCGAGCGCGACGCGCGGCATCGACGGCGCGCCGGCGTCGGCCGGCCACGGCAGCGACTGGCGCAGCACGCGCCCGACCGGCAGCCTTGTCGCGATGGCGTTGCCGAACTGGCGGCGCGGTGCGCCCGGCCGGATGGCCGGCAGGTCGGCGCCGATCGCGTCGACGACCGTATAGCCGGGCAGCAGCGCGGCGAGTTCGGCGAACTGGTCGGGGCCCGGCCGGCCGGGCAGTGCGTCGAAGCCGCGCGTGACTTCCTGCAGGCACAGCACGTCGAAATCGCCGAGCTCGCGAATGGCCGCGACGGTGCGGGGAAGATCGACGACGCCGTCCGCGTCCCGACCCCATTGGATGTTCCAGTCGATCAATCGCATGGTCGAATCTCCTGTCGGGCGAAATGTCGGGCCTTGGGCCTCGGGCGTTGCCCCGGCTGATTTGCGGCCGGGCATTGCCGCAGGCGCATCCCGCAGCCGCATTGCATGGCCGCCCGGTCGCGCCACGGGCTGTCCGTGCGCAAGTTCGACGCCTGCCTCATCCAAAGCGCGCGACGGAGGCTTTCGTCGTCTACAATCTCGCCTTCTTCAACGTTTGTCAGGAAAAGCTGGTGTCCGAAGCCGTCCCCACTTCTGCGCGCAAATCGAAAAATGCGCCCGTCGCGCCCGGGCCCGCCCCGGTTCTCGAGATCGAATCGCTCGACATGGAAGCGCGCGGTGTTGGCCGCACGGTGACCGAGGACGGCGGGCCGGGCAAGGTGATCTTCGTCGAAGGCGCGCTGCCGGGCGAGCGCGTGACTTATTCGAGCTACCGCCGCAAGCCGAGCTACGAGCAGGCGACGGTCGTCGACATTCTGCGCCCGAGCGTATTGCGCACGCAGCCGAAGTGCAAATTCTTCGGCACCTGCGGCGGCTGCTCGATGCAGCATCTCGACATGCGCGCGCAGGTGGCGGTCAAGCAACGCGTGCTCGAAGACAACCTGTGGCATCTGGCGAAGCTGCGCGCGGAAACGATGTTCGCGCCGATCCACGGCCCGTCGTGGGGCTACCGCTACCGGGCGCGCCTGACCGTGCGCAACGTCGCGAAGAAGGGCGGCGTGCTGGTCGGGTTCCACGAGAAGAAGAGCAGCTACGTCGCCGACATGACGAGCTGCGAAGTGCTGCCGCCGCACGTGTCGGCGATGCTCGTGCCGCTGCGCCGGCTCGTCGAGGGGCTGTCGATTCGTGACCGGATGCCGCAGATCGAACTCGCGGTCGGCTCGACCGTCACCGCGCTCGTGCTGCGCGTGCTGGAGCCGATCAATGCGGACGACGAAGCGCTGCTGCGCGCGTTCGCGGACGAGCACAACGTGCAGTTCTGGTTGCAGCCGAAGGGGCCGGACACGGTGACGCCGTTCTATCCGCTCGACGTGTCGCTCGACTACACGCTGCCGGAATTCGGCATCCGCATGCCGTTCAAGCCGACCGACTTCACGCAGGTCAATCACCAGATCAACCGCGTGCTGGTGGGCCGCGCGCTGCGCCTGCTCGCGCCGTCGCGCGACGATCGCGTGCTCGACCTGTTCTGCGGGATTGGCAACTTCACGCTGCCGCTCGCGCGGCTGTCGCGCGAAGTGATGGGCATCGAGGGCAGCGACACGCTGACCACGCGCGCGCTGGCGAACGCACGCGAGAACGGGGTCGACGGCCACACGACGTTCGCGTGCCGGAACCTGTTCGAAGTGACCGGCGACGACCTCCGCGCGCTCGGCGCATTCGACAAGTTCCTGATCGACCCGCCGCGCGAAGGCGCGCTCGCGGTGTCGAAGGCGCTGGCCGAGATCGCGCAGAGCGGCGAAGGTCCGCTGCCGAAGCGCATCGTGTACGTGTCGTGCAACCCGTCGACGCTCGCGCGCGATGCAGGCCTGCTCGTGCACGAGGCCGGCTACCGGCTGAAGGGCGCCGGTGTCGTGAACATGTTCCCGAATACGTCGCACGTCGAATCGATCGCGCTGTTCGAACGCGATTGAGCCGGGCGGCGGACGTAAAAAAACCGGCCCGCGGGCCGGTTTTTTCGTGGTGCGCAGCGAACGTCAGTTGCGGTTGCCGCCGAAGATGCCGAGCAGCGCGAGCAGGTTCGTGAACACGTTGTACAGGTCGAGGTAGATCGCGAGCGTGGCCGAGATGTAGTTCGTCTCGCCGCCGTTCACGACGCGCTGGACGTCGAACAGCATGTACGCCGAGAAAATCGCGATCGCGAGCACCGATACGGTGAGCATCAGCGCCGGCAGTTGCAGGAAGATGTTCGCGACCGACGCGAGCAGGATCACGATCACGCCCATGAACAGCCACTTGCCGAGCCCGGAGAAGTCGCGCTTGCTGACGGTGGCGATCGTCGCCATCGCGGCGAAGATGATGCCGGTGCCGCCGAACGCGAGCATGATCAGCGACGGGCCGTTCGAGAAGCCGAGGATGAAGCTCAGCAGTCGCGACAGCATCAGGCCCATGAAGAACGTGAAGCCCAGCAGCACGAACACGCCGGCCGCGCTGTTTTTCGTCCGCTCGATCGCGAACATGAAGCCGAACGCGATCGCGAAGAACGCGAGCAGGCTCATCATCGGGCTCGTGGCCGCGAACAGCGAGAAGCCCGTCGCGACGCCGACCCAGGCGCCCAGCACGGTCGGCACCATCGACAGCGCGAGCAGCCAGTACGTGTTCCGCAGCACGCGGTTGCGAACCTCGGCGGTGCTGACGGAACCGCCGCGGCCGAAATTGTACGGATAGTCGTTCATGGTTTCTCCTAACATTGAACGCGTGGGCGTCCGGGGCCGGTTCGGCGCGCGCGATGTGCGGCGCAGCAAACCGGGGCAGCTATGGCTAAGATACGTTCCGTGCCGGGAGGTTTCAATGGCCCGGCGGCACAAAACATATGGATTCTGAACCTTTCATTCGTGTAAGGGTTCAATCGCAATGATACACGGGATCGTGCTACAATAGCGGATTCATTTGAACCTGTAACTTCTTAATTTTTTGGAGTTTTTATGGCAATCGAGCGCACCCTGTCGATCATCAAGCCGGATGCGGTGGCAAAGAACGTGATCGGCCAGATCTACAGCCGTTTCGAAGGCGCCGGCCTGAAGATCGTCGCATCGCGCATGGCACACCTGTCGCGTGCTGACGCAGAGAAGTTCTATGCAGTTCACGCAGCGCGTCCGTTCTTCAAGGACCTCGTCGACTTCATGATCTCGGGCCCGGTGATGATCCAGGTTCTGGAAGGTGAAGGCGCGATCCTGAAGAACCGCGACCTGATGGGCGCAACGGATCCGAAGAAGGCGGAAAAGGGCACGATCCGCGCCGACTTCGCCGACAGCATCGACGCGAACGCCGTCCACGGCTCGGACGCTGCGGAAACGGCAGCGGTCGAAATCGCGTTCTTCTTCCCGGAAATGAACGTTTACTCGCGTTAAGCCCTGGCTGACAGCAAGTAGGCAGGATTCAGCGCACGCGGCAAGGCAGCACATCATGACGAGCGAAACTTCCGTCAATCTTCTCGACTTCGACGCCGAGGGTCTTGTCGCGTACTGCGGCAGCCTGGGCGAGAAGCCGTTCCGCGCCAAGCAATTGCAGCGCTGGATCCACCAGTACAACGCTGGCGATTTCGACGGCATGACCGATCTCGCGAAGTCCCTGAGGGGAAAACTCAAGGGCCGCGCGTCGATCGTGATGCCGGAGATCGCCAGCGATCACGTTTCCACCGACGGCACGCGCAAGTGGCTGATCGACGTCGGAAACGGCAATGCGGTCGAAACCGTGTTCATCCCGGAAGAGACGCGCGGCACGCTGTGCGTGTCGTCGCAGGCCGGGTGCGCGGTGAACTGCCGCTTCTGTTCGACGGGCAAGCAGGGTTTCTCCCGCAACCTGTCGACAGCCGAAATCATCGGCCAGCTCCGGATGGCCGAATTTGCATTGCGCGCGTCGCTGGGCCGCGCGCCCGGCCCGAACGGCAAGGCCGAACGGGTCGTCACCAACGTGGTGATGATGGGCATGGGCGAGCCGCTCCTGAATTACAGCGCGGTCGTCCCCGCGATGCGACTGATGCTCGACGACAACGCGTACGGCCTGTCGCGCCGCCGCGTCACGCTGTCGACGTCCGGCGTGGTGCCGATGATGGACCGCCTCGGCGCCGAGTTGCCGGTCGCGCTGGCCGTTTCGCTGCACGCGCCGAACGATGCGCTGCGCGACGAGCTGGTGCCGCTCAACAAGAAGTATCCGCTTCGCGAGCTGATGGCCGCGTGTCAGCGTTATCTGAAGGTCGCGCCGCGCGACTTCATCACTTTCGAATACTGCATGCTCGACGGCGTCAACGACACCGAAGCGCATGCGCGCGAACTGCTGGCCGTCACGCGCGACGTGCCGTGCAAGTTCAACCTGATCCCGTTCAATCCGTTTCCGGAATCGGGCCTCATCCGCTCGAAGCCGGAGCAGATCAAGCGCTTCGCGCAGGTTCTCATCGACGCGGGTGTCGTCACGACCGTGCGCAAGACGCGCGGCGACGACATCGACGCCGCGTGCGGGCAGTTGGCCGGCGCGGTGAAGGATCGCACGCGCCTCGCGGAACGAACGGGCGCAGCAGGAAAAATCATCGAAGTTCGGGCAGTTTGACGGGGGCACCTGGCCGGGGTGCCCGAACCCTTTGGCGGTGCAACACGCGAATAGCGATCGGTCGCGGCGCCTCGGCGCCGCGCAGGGTATGAACAGTTGCGGGTGCCGGCCGGCGGGAGTCGGCGGCGGCCGCCAGTGAAGAAGAATCGACGCGAGGACAAGGATGAGTGAGCCGCAGCCGTCTAACGGCGCAGAGACGAATGCCGCGAAGCCGGCACCGGCGGGACTGGAATCGCTGGCGGCGGTCGGCAGCCGGCTGGCGCAGCTTCGGGAGACGAAGGGCTGGTCGGTCGACGACGTGTCGGCGCGACTCAAGGTCGCACCGCAAAAGCTCCGGGCGCTCGAGGCCGGCGACATCAGCCATTTGCCCGGCGTGACGTTCGCGCTCGGGGTCGTGCGCAGCTATGCGAAGATGCTCGGCGTCGATCCGGAACCGTTCGCGCAGGCGCTGCGCCGCGAGCGCGGGGTGCCGGAAGTCGACCTGTCGATGCCGGCGTCGTCGGGCACGGATCTGCCGCGCGGCCGCGTGTCGATTCCGCTCGGCGGCTCGTCGCGTCACCATCCGTGGCTGTGGGGGACGGGGATCGTCATCGTCGCGGTGGTCGCCGTACTGATGTGGCACACTGGCGGCGATTCGTCGAGCCTGCTCGCACGCTTCAAGGGCGGCGACGCCGAGCATGCGTCGGCCGCGAGCGCGGCGACGGCATCGTCGGCTGCTGAAGAAGCGGCCACGAACGCCGCGTCGGGCGCGGTGACGAATGCGGTTCCGGCCCCGGCTGCTGCATCGGCTGCCCCGGCGCAGGCGATCGCGTCGGCTGTTCCGGCGCCCGCGGCGCCGGTCGCGACTGCCGCTGCGTCGCAGCCCGTGGCGGCCACGGCGGCGGCAAGCACGGCCGCGCCGGCCCAGCCGGCCAGCGTCGTGGTGGCGGCCGGTCAGTCGATGGTCGAACTGAAGGTCAAGCAGGATTGCTGGTTCAGCGTGCGCGACAAGAACGGCAAGGAGCTGTTCTCGGCGCTGGTGCGCGCCGGCGAAACGAAGCAGGTGGCCGGTGACGGGCCGTTCAAGGTCACGATCGGCAACAAGGCCGGCCTCGACGCGGTTGCGTTCGACGGAAAACCGGTCGATCCGGCAAAATATTCGGCAGCGCGGGGTAACGTGGCGCGGTTCACGTTGCCCTGACGTCAAGCGCCGTGGCGAAGGCCTGTCGTCGATCTCGGCAGGCCGTGAGGGCACGGCGCTTTTTCAATTCATGCGCCGCGTCGCGGCGCATTCCGCGTAAATGGATCTATCGATGCAATCCGAAGCTCAATCCCCACGCAGCAGTCAGATTTGTTCAACCGAGCCGGTGTTCGGCGGGCATCAGCCGCGCCGCGTATCGCATGCGGTGGATGTCCGCTGGGGCGGGCAACTCGTGACGATCGGCGGCGACGCGCCGGTGCGCGTGCAGTCGATGACGAATACCGACACGGCCGACGCGATCGGCACGGCGATCCAGATCAAGGAACTCGCGAATGCGGGCTCCGAACTGGTGCGCATCACGGTCAACACGCCCGAAGCCGCGGCCGCCGTGCCGGCGATTCGCGAGCAGCTCGACCGGATGGGCGTGACCGTGCCGCTCGTCGGCGATTTCCACTACAACGGCCACCTGCTGCTGCGCGACTACCCGGGCTGTGCGGAATCGCTGTCGAAGTACCGGATCAACCCCGGCAACGTCGGTCAAGGCGCGAAGCGCGACACGCAGTTCGCGCAGATGATCGAGGCCGCGGCGAAGTACGACAAGCCGGTGCGGATCGGCGTGAACTGGGGCAGTCTCGACCAGGACCTGCTCGCGCGCATGATGGACGAGAACGGCGCGCGGGCGCAGCCGTGGGACGCGCAGAGCGTGATGTACGAGGCGCTGATCCAGTCGGCGATCGGCTCGGCCGAACGCGCGGTGGAGCTCGGCCTGGGCCGTGACCGCATCGTGCTGTCGTGCAAGGTCAGCGGCGTGCAGGACCTGATCGCCGTGTACCGCGAACTCGGCCGCCGCTGCGGCTTCGCGCTGCACCTCGGACTGACCGAGGCCGGCATGGGTTCGAAGGGCATCGTCGCGTCGACGGCGGCGCTCGGCGTGCTGCTGCAGGAAGGGATCGGCGACACGATCCGCATCTCGCTGACGCCGGAACCGGGCGCGTCGCGCACGGGCGAAGTGATCGTCGGCCAGGAAATCCTCCAGACGATGGGCCTGCGCTCGTTCGCGCCGATGGTGATCGCGTGCCCGGGCTGCGGCCGTACGACGAGCACGCTGTTCCAGGAACTCGCGATGCAGATCCAGACCTACCTGCGCGAGCAGATGCCGGTCTGGCGCAAGGAATATCCGGGCGTCGAGAAGATGAACGTCGCGGTGATGGGCTGCATCGTCAACGGCCCGGGCGAATCGAAGCACGCGAACATCGGCATCAGCCTGCCGGGTTCGGGCGAGAACCCGGCCGCACCCGTCTTCATCGACGGCGAGAAGGTCAAGACGCTGCGCGGCGAGCGGATCGCCGAGGAATTCCAGCAGATCGTCAGCGACTACGTCGCACGCAATTACGGCCGCACCGAGGCCCTGAACTAATTCGTCCACACACACGAACGATGACTGAACAGAAACGCAAGATCGAGAAGCTCACCGGCGTCAAGGGCATGAACGACATCCTTCCGCAGGATGCCGGCCTGTGGGAATTCTTCGAAGCTACCGTGAAATCGCTGCTGCGCGCGTACGGCTACCAGAACATCCGCACGCCGATCGTCGAACATACGCAGCTCTTCACGCGCGGCATCGGCGAAGTCACCGACATCGTCGAGAAGGAGATGTACAGCTTCACCGACGCACTGAACGGCGAGAACCTGACGATGCGCCCGGAAAACACCGCGGCCGTCGTGCGTGCGTCGATCGAGCACAACATGCTGTACGACGGCCCGAAGCGCCTGTGGTACATCGGCCCGATGTTCCGTCACGAGCGTCCGCAGCGCGGCCGCTATCGCCAGTTCCACCAGGTCGGCGTCGAGGCGCTCGGCTTCGCGGGTCCCGATGCGGATGCCGAGATCATCATGATGTGCCAGCGCCTGTGGGACGACCTCGGCCTGACCGGCATCAAGCTCGAGATCAACTCGCTCGGCCTCGCCGAAGAGCGCGCCGCGCACCGCGTCGAACTGATCAAGTACCTCGAGCAGTTCGCCGACGTGCTCGACGAGGACGCGAAGCGTCGCCTGTATACGAACCCGCTGCGCGTGCTCGACACGAAGAATCCGGCACTGCAGGACATCGCGCAGAACGCACCGAAGCTGATCGACTTCCTCGGCGACGAATCGCGCGCGCACTTCGAAGGGCTGCAGCGCCTGCTGCTCGCGAACAACATTCCGTTCAAGATCAACCCGCGTCTCGTGCGCGGGCTCGATTACTACAACCTGACCGTGTTCGAGTGGGTGACCGACAAGCTCGGCGCGCAGGGCACGGTCGCGGCCGGCGGCCGCTACGATCCGCTGATCGAGCAGCTCGGCGGCAAGCCGACCGCCGCGTGCGGCTGGGCGATGGGCATCGAGCGCATCCTCGAGCTGCTGAAGGAAGAGGATCTCGCGCCCGAGCAGGAAGGCGTCGACGTGTACGTCGTGCACCAGGGCGAAACCGCGCGCGAACAGGCGTTCATCGCGGCCGAGCGTCTGCGCGACACGGGCCTCGACGTGATCTTCCACTGCAGCGCCGACGGCGCGCCGGCGAGCTTCAAGTCGCAGATGAAGCGGGCCGACGCAAGCGGCGCCGCGTTCGCGGTGATCTTCGGCGAAGAAGAGGTCGCGAACGGCACGGTGGGCGTGAAAGCGTTGCGCGGCGCGGGTGCGGAAGGGGAAAAGAACGTTCAGCAGACCGTACCGGTCGAAAGCTTGACCGAATTCCTAATCAATGCGATGGTTGCATCCGCCGAAGACGGCGACGACTGATCGCGCTGGCATCCGCTCGACAAGAAAAGCCTGAACAGGAAGGAATCGCTCGCCGATGAGTTATCACGACGAACAAGAATCGATTGAAAGTCTGAAGGCGTGGTGGGCCCGCTGGGGCAACCTCACCACGTGGATCGTGCTCGCGGCGCTCGTCGTCGCGGCCGGTTTCAACGGCTGGAACTACTGGCAGCGCCGTCAGGCTGCCGAGGCGTCCGGGCTGTACGAGCAGGTCCAGAAGGCTGCCGCCGCGAACGACAAGGCGACGATGGCCCGCGCGGCTGCCGACATGGAAGACAAGTTCGGCAGTACGCCGTATGCGCAGATGACGGCGCTCGCGGCCGCGAAGACGCTGTATGCGGCCGGCGACGCGGCCGGCGCGAAGGCACAGCTGCAATGGGCCGTCGATCACGCCAAGGACGACGAGTACAAGCAGATCGCGAAGCTGCGTCTCGCGTCGCTGCTGCTCGACGAGAAGGCGTACGACGCGGGCCTCGCGCTGCTGTCGGGTACGCCGGTCGATGCATTCAAGGGCCTCGTGGCCGATCGACGCGGCGATCTGCTTGCCGCGCAAGGCAAGACCGACGACGCGCGCGCCGCTTACAAGCTCGCGCTCGACGGCCTGTCGAAGGACGACCAGTCCGCGCGCCAGCTCGTGCAGTTCAAGCTGGACGCGCTCGGCGGCTGAATTCCGGTCCCCTCAACCTCTTAACTCTGCTTCGCTAACCGATGAATTTGTTGAAACGTTACGCTGTGCCCGTTGCCTGCGCGGCGGCTGTCCTCGCTTTGGTGGCTTGCTCGTCGTCGAAGGACGCGCGCCGCGTGCCGACGCCGCTCACCGAGTTCAAGCCCGTCATGGACGTGCAACAGGTCTGGAAAGCGAGCGTCGGCAAGGGCGGACGCTACCTGTTCTCGCCGGTGGCCGTGGGCGACGCCGTCTATGCGGCGGGCGAAAACGGTTCGGTCGAGAAGATCGACGCGAAGACGGGCCAGACGCTGTGGCGCTCGAAGGTTGGTTCGGACCTGTCGGCCGGGGTCGGCAGCGACGGCAACCTGACCGCGGTCGGTGCGTTGAAGGGCGGCGTGTTCGTGCTGGGCCCGGACGGCAAGCAGCTGTGGAAGACCAGCGTGCAGGGCGAGATCTTCTCGCCGCCGCTCGTCGGCAACGGCCTCGTGGTCGTCCGCACGATCGACGGCCAGGTGATCGCGTTCAACGCGCAGACGGGCGAGCAGAAGTGGAACTACCGCAATCGTGCGGTGCCACTGAACCTGCGCGTGTCGGCGGGCATGACGTTTGCGGGCGACGCGGCCGTGCTCGCGGGCTTCCCGGGCGGCGGTCTCGTCGCGATCAACCTGCAGACGGGCGAGCCGTTCTGGCAGACCCCGGTGTCGTTCCCGAAGGGCGTGACCGAGGTCGAGCGCATCAACGACGTCAGCGGTCCGCCGACGCTCGTGGGCGCGGAAACCTGCGCAGTGACGTTCCAGGGTCAGCTCGGTTGCTTCGATGCGAACTCGGGCCGGCCGCTGTGGGAAAAGCCGTTCTCGAGCCGCAGCGGCCTCGCGCAGGACGATTCGGTGGTCGCCGGCGGCGACGACTGGTCGGTCGTCACCGCGTACGACGCGGCTACGGGCAACCAGCTCTGGCGCAACGACAAGCTGAAGAGCCGTGACGTCGGCGTGCCGTACCTGCTCGGGCACGCGGTCGTGATGGGCGATTACAAGGGCTTCGTGCACTTCCTGTCGCGCGAGGACGGCAGCTTCATCGCGCGGATGAAGACCGACGGCAGCGCGATCACGGCGGCGCCGGTCCTCGCGGGCAATACGCTCGTCGTGCAGACGAAGGACGGCGGCCTGTACGGGTTCCGTCCGCGCTGACGCGCACGAAACAGGCGTGGCCGTGGCGCGGCGGGCAGGTCCCGCGGGCCGCGGCCGCGCGACTTGAAGGCGGCCGGCGTTCCCGGCCGCTCGGTATTTGAAAGGCAGTTCGAGACGAAAGACGACGGCGCGCAACGCGCGCCGGGCGCGCGCATCCGGCGCGGCGCGAATTCGTGATATTTTCATTCAGCGCAGCCGCCCGCAGCAGCGGGCCTCCCGCTGCTGCGCTTCACCGTAGAAAACACAGATGAAACCGGTCATTGCCCTCGTTGGGCGCCCCAATGTGGGGAAATCCACGCTGTTCAACCGGCTCACGCGCTCGCGCGATGCGCTGGTCGCCGACTTGCCGGGCCTGACGCGCGATCGCCATTACGGCGAAGGGCGCGTCGGCGAACGGCCTTACCTGGTCGTCGATACGGGCGGCTTCGAACCCGTCGCGAAGGACGGCATCCTGCACGAAATGGCGCGCCAGACGCGGCAGGCCGTCGAGGAGGCCGACGTCGTCGTGTTCATCGTCGACGGCCGTAACGGACTCGCGCCGCAGGACAAGTCGATCGCCGACTACCTGCGCAAGACCGGCCGGCCGATCTTCCTGGTCGTCAACAAGGCCGAGGGGATGAAGTACACGGCGGTCGCGACCGACTTCTACGAGCTCGGGCTCGGCGATCCGCGCGCGATCTCGGCCGCGCATGGCGACGGCGTGACCGACATGATCAACGAGGCGCTCGAAGTCGCGTACGCCGGCCAGCCCGAGGAAGCGGAGGAGGATGATCCGTCGCGCGGCATCAAGATCGCGATCGTCGGCCGTCCGAACGTCGGCAAGTCGACGCTCGTCAACGCGCTGATCGGCGAAGACCGTGTGATCGCGTTCGACATGCCGGGCACGACGCGCGATTCGATCTACGTCGACTTCGAGCGTAACGGCAAGAAATACACGCTGATCGACACGGCCGGCCTGCGGCGCCGCGGCAAGGTGTTCGAGGCGATCGAGAAGTTCTCGGTCGTGAAGACGCTGCAGTCGATCTCCGACGCGAACGTCGTCATTCTTCTGCTGGATGCGCAGCAGGACATTTCCGACCAGGACGCGCACATCGCCGGCTTCGTCGTCGAGCAGGGCCGCGCGCTCGTGATCGGCGTGAACAAGTGGGACGGCCTCGACGACCACGCGCGCGACCGCGCGAAAGCGGATTTGACCCGCAAGCTGAAATTCCTCGACTTCGCGAAATCGCATTTCATTTCGGCCGCGAAGAAGACGGGTATCGGCGCGCTGATGCGCTCGGTCGACGATGCCTACGCGGCGGCGATGTCGAAGCTGCCGACACCGAAGCTCACGCGCGCGCTGATCGAGGCGGTCGAATTCCAGCAGCCGCGCCGTCGCGGCCCGGTGCGTCCGAAGCTGCGCTACGCACACCAGGGCGGCCAGAATCCGCCGATCATCGTGATCCACGGCAACGCGCTCGACGCGGTGACGGAAACCTACAAGCGCTACCTCGAAAACCGGTTCCGCGAAACTTTCTCGCTGACCGGGACTCCATTGCGCATAGAGTTCCGTTCGTCGAACAACCCGTACGCGGACAAGGGCTGAAGCACGTCCCGCAAGGGCTAGGCCGCATGGCCTACGCCCGGGCGGGGCAGGCAAAATCAGCTATAGTGTAGCGATTGGCGCCGGATCTCTTTTTCTTCGCCGCCAATCCAGATCAACCTGCAAAAAAAGATGGAGTACGCCATGAGCAACAAAGGGCAATTGTTACAAGACCCGTTTTTGAACGCACTGCGCAAAGAGCACGTTCCCGTTTCGATTTACCTCGTCAACGGCATCAAGCTTCAAGGGAACATTGAATCGTTCGACCAGTACGTCGTGTTGCTCCGTAATACGGTGACCCAGATGGTTTACAAGCACGCCATCTCGACGGTCGTGCCGGCGCGCCCGGTGAATTTCCACCCGGACGCGGAAGCCTCGTCCTAACCTATCGCAGCGGCCGGCATCCGGTCGCCGCGAGCGACCGATGCCAGCCGCCTTATCTTGACACCCGATAATTTGATCAACGCAGCGCTCGTCGGCATCGATTTCGGCAAGACCGATTTCGAAGCCAGTCTCGAAGAACTCAGTCTTCTCGCCTCCAGTGCGGGAGCCCGTCCCGCCGTCACCCTCACGGGTCGACGCGCCAGTCCCGATGCCAAGATGTTCATCGGCAGCGGCAAAGCCGAAGAATTGCGGCTCGCCTGCGATGCGCACAACGTCGAAATCGTCATCTTCAACCACGCCTTGGCGCCCGCCCAGCAACGCAATCTGGAGCAGGCACTTAACAGGCGCGTGGTCGATCGCACGAGCCTCATCCTCGACATCTTCGCGCAGCGTGCCCGCAGCCACGAAGGCAAGCTGCAGGTCGAGCTCGCGCAGCTTCAATATCTGTCGACCCGGCTGATTCGCGCGTGGACCCACCTGGAGCGGCAAAAGGGCGGTATCGGCCTGCGCGGCCCGGGTGAAACCCAGCTCGAAACCGACCGCCGGCTGATCGGCGAACGCATCAAGATGCTGAAGTCGCGGCTCGACCGGCTGCGTCGCCAGCACAGCACGCAGCGCCGGCAGCGCGCGCGCAGCGGCACGATGTCGGTGTCGCTCGTCGGCTATACGAACGCGGGCAAGTCGACGCTGTTCAATGCGCTGACGAAAGCGCAGGCCTACGCGGCCGACCAGCTGTTCGCGACGCTCGATACGACGTCGCGGCGCGTGTACCTCGGCGACGAGGTCGGGCAGATCGTCGTGTCCGATACGGTCGGGTTCATCCGCGAGCTGCCTCACCAGCTCGTCGCGGCGTTTCGCGCGACCCTCGAGGAAACGATCCATGCGGATCTGCTGCTGCATGTGGTCGATGCGTCGAGCGCGGTCCGGCTCGAGCAGATCGAGCAGGTCAACGGCGTGCTGCACGAGATCGGCGCGGACACGATCCGGCAGGTGCTGGTCTTCAACAAGATCGACGCCGTGCCCGAGCTGGCGGCCCGCGGCGACGCGGTCGAGCGGGACGAGTATGGTAATATTTCGCGCGTCTTTTTGAGCGCGCGCACCGGTCAGGGTCTCGATACGTTGCGTGCCGCCATCGCCGAAATCGCCTCCGCGGAACACCTTTCCAGCGCGACGTTATCCGACGCGCTCGATGGCACGTCCGCTGAACCGCACGAAGACCACACGATTTCCGAACACGGGCGCTAACCGGTCCCGGCCGGTTCGCCGGCGTCCAATCTGGTGAACAAACTCTGGTGAACGAATACAACGAGCGGAGTACCTGGCGGCGGATGCGCGCCTTGCTGTCGATCAACGATCCCCGCTGGGGACGCGGCGAAGGCAATGGCAAGGACGGATCCCGCCCCCGCGCGAACGAATCGAAGCGTCCGCAAGGCGGCGACGGCGACGGTCCGCCCGATCTCGACGAGATGTGGCGCAACTTCAACCGGCGCCTGAGCGGCCTGTTCGGCGGCAAGGGCGGCAACGGCTTCCGTCCCGACAACGGCCGGGCCGCACGGGTCGGCGTCGGCATCGTGATCGGCGTGCTGGTCGCGGTGTATGCGGGCAGCGGGCTGTTCGTCGTGCAGGAAGGCCAGACGGGCGTCGTGCTGCAGCTCGGCAAGCTGTCGGGCACGGTCGGCCAGGGCGTGCACTGGCGCGCGCCGTATCCGTTCGCATCGCACGAGATCGTCGACACGTCGCAGGTCCGTTCGATCGAGATCGGCCGCAACAACGTCGTGCGTCTCGCGAACGTGAAAGAAGCCGCGATGCTGACGCGCGATGCCGACATCGTCGACGTGCGCTTCATCGTCCAGTACCGGATTCGTTCCGCCACCGATTACCTGTTCCGCAGCGTCGATCCCGAGCGCAGCGTGTCGCAGGCCGCGCAGGCCGCGGTGCGCGCGATCGTCGGCACGCGCAGCGCGGCCGACATGCTGAACCAGGACCGCGATGCGCTGCGCGAGCAGCTGTCCACGGCGATCCAGCGCGATCTCGACCGCTACCAGTCGGGGCTCGAGGTCACGGCCGTCACGATGCAGAGCGTCGCGGCGCCCGACCAGACCCAGGCCGCGTACGCCGAAGTCGCGAAGGCGCGCGACGAGCGCGAGGCCGCGAAGCGCGCCGCGCAGGCGTATGCGAGCGACCTGCTGCCGAAGGCGCAGGGCGATGCGGCGAAGCTCGTCGACGAAGCGAAGGCGTATGCCGACCGCGTGGTCACCGAAGCCGAAGGCGACGCGGACCGCTTCAAGCAGGTCTACGCGCAGTACTCGAAGGCGCCGGCGGTCATCCGCGAGCGGATGTACCTCGAGACGATGCAGGAAATCTATTCGAACGCGACGAAGGTATTCGTCGGCAACAAGGGCGGCAACAGCGTCGTGTATCTGCCGCTCGACAAGCTCGTCGAGCAGGGGCGGCAAAACGCCGCCGCGTCGACCGGCGCATCCGCCGCCGATGCGGCGTCCGCACCGGCGGCAACCGTGCCGTCGGCAGCCGCTGCCGCGCCGGCGAGCGCCGCACCGGCCGCCACCGCGTCGGGCGTCGACGTGCTGCGATCGCGCGAAGCGTTTCGCAGCCGGTCGCGTGAAGACGATACGAAGTAACGGGGAGCGCAGAACATGAACCGAATCATTGCGCTCGTCGTCGCAATCGTGATCGTCGCCTTCGCGGCATCATCGACGGTCCTCACCGTCGATCCGCGCCATGCGGCCGTGTTGTCGGGCCGCGACGGCACGCAGCCCGAGCTCGCGGGCCCCGGCGTCCACTTCAAGCTGCCGCCGCCGCTGCAGACGGCCACGCTGATCGATACGCGCCTGCAGTCGCTCGAGTCGTCCGATCCGCTGCAACTGGCAACCGAAGACAAGCACGACCTGCTCGTCGCGTATGCGGTGAAGTACCGGATCAGCGATCCGATGAAATATTTCACGGCGACGGGCGGCGACCCGGCGGCGGCGGCCGAACGGCTGTCCGGCGCGCTGAAGAGCGCGCTCGGCGACGCATTCGGCAAGCGCGCGCTCGACGATGCCCTCGGCGGTCAACGTGCGATCGCCGATGCGGCGCGCGATGCGACGAAGGCGAATGCGACCGGTTTCGGCGTCGACGTGGTCGACGTCCAGCTGACGCGCGTCGACCTGCCGGCCGCGCAGACGGATGCCGTCTATCAACGGATGATCGGTGCGTTGCGCGATCAGGCGGCGCAAGTGCGCGCGCAAGGCGCGGCCGACGTCGAGCAGATCAAGGCCGACGCCGAACGCGAGCAGCAGGCCGTGCTCGCGAACGCGTACAAGTCCGCGCAGACGATCAAGGGCGAGGGCGATGCGAAGGCCGCGACGATCGCCGCAGACGCGTTCGGCCGCGATCCGCAGTTCTATCAGTTCTACGCGAGCCTGCAGGCCTACCGGAATACGTTCAAGCGCAACGACATCATCGTCGTCGATCCCGACAGCGAGTTCTTCCGCTTCATGCGCAGCCCGACGGGCGGCGCCGCACCGGCGGCGCCTGCTCCCCGCAAACATTGACTTTGGGGCGCCGCGTCGAGCGGCGCCGTCGCTCGCATGGACCTGGCTGGCTCGTTGTTGCTCGCAGTAGCGCTGATGCTGATCATCGAGGGGGCGTTCCCCTTCGTGTTTCCCGTCGCCTGGCGCGACACGTTTCGTAGAATAGCCGAGCGGCCGCCGCATCATATCCGGATCGGCGGGCTGATCGTGATGGTGCTCGGGCTCGTGCTGCTGCTGCTCGCGACCTGACCGGAGCCCCGATCCGGACGGCGCATCCGCCGTTCGTTCCGCCCGATTTCGAAGTTCCGATTCAACTCGCGGCGCGCGTGTCGCGCGCCGTTTCCCGTCGTAGGACCGTACCGATGTCGACCTGGTTACTTCCCGAGAATATCGCCGACGTGCTGCCGTCGGAAGCGCGCAAGATCGAGGAGCTGCGCCGCAGGCTGCTCGACCGCTTCCGTTCGTACGGCTACGAAATGGTGATGCCGCCGCTGCTCGAGTATCTCGAGTCGCTGCTGACGAGCGGGGGCGCCGATCTGCGCCTGCGCACCTTCAAGCTGGTCGACCAGTTGTCGGGCCGGACGCTCGGCCTGCGCGCGGACATCACGCCGCAGGTCGCGCGGATCGACGCGCACCTGTTGAACCGTCAGGGCGTGACGCGCCTCTGCTATGCGGGCCACGTGATGCATACGCGTCCGCGCGGGCTGCACGCGACGCGCGAACAGATCCAGATCGGCGCGGAAATCTACGGCCACGCCGGCCTGGAAGCCGATCTCGAGATCCAGCAGCTGATGCTCGACGCGCTGCATCTCGCGGGCCTGTCGCGGATCCGCCTCGACCTCGGTCACGCGGGTGTGCTCGCGGCGCTGCTGGCGCGCGACGCGCAGGCCGCGGAGCGCGGCGAGTCGCTGTACGACGCGCTGTCGGGCAAGGACGTGCCGCTGCTGAACGAGCTGACCGACGATCTCGGCGCCGATACGCGCGCCGCGCTGCGTGCGCTGCCGAACCTTTACGGCGACGCGAGCGTGCTCGCCGAGGCGCGCACGCGCCTGCCGGTGCTGCCCGAAATCACGCGGGCGCTCGACGATCTCGCGCAGCTTGCGTCGCAGGCGAAGGGCGTCGAAGTCGCGATCGATCTCGCCGATTTGCGCGGTTACGCGTATCACAGCGGCGCGATGTTCAGCGCCTACATCGACGGCGTGCCGAACGCGATCGCGCGCGGCGGTCGTTACGACCACGTGGGGCAGGCCTATGGCCGGGCCCGCCCGGCAACCGGCTTTTCGCTCGACCTGCGCGAGCTCGCGCGGATTTCGCCGGTCGAGGCGCGCGGCACCGCGATTCTCGCGCCGTGGGCGCAGGACGACGCGCTCGGCGCGGCGGTCGCGGCGCTGCGCGATGCGGGCGAGGTCGTGATCCAGGCGCTGCCGGGCCACGACCACGTGCTCGACGAATTCGCCTGCGATCGTTCGCTCGTCGAGCGCAACGGCGCATGGGTGGTCGAACCCCGATAAACAGGCGTTCGCGGGCTGCGCTTCGGCGTGCATATCGTTGAAGCGAAACGGAAAAATTCGGAATCGCCCGCGAACATAGGTAGAATACGTTTTTAACCAGCTAACGAATCAACATGTCTGCCAGCGCAGTGAACGTGACTCCCGGGCGCAATGTCGTCGTCGTGGGAACGCAATGGGGTGATGAAGGCAAGGGCAAGATCGTCGACTGGCTGACGGACCACGCTCAAGGCGTCGTGCGTTTCCAGGGCGGTCACAACGCCGGCCACACCCTCATCATCGGCGGCAAGAAAACGATCTTGCGCCTCATTCCGTCGGGCATCATGCGTGAAGGCGTCGCCTGCTACATCGGCAACGGCGTCGTTCTGTCCCCCGAAGCACTGTTCAAGGAAATCGGCGAGCTCGAAGAGGCCGGCGTGAACGTACGCGACCGTCTGTTCATCTCCGAAGCCACGACGCTGATCCTGCCGTACCACATCGCGATCGACCAGGCGCGCGAAGCGCGCAAGGGCGCGGGCAAGATCGGCACGACGGGCCGCGGCATCGGCCCCGCGTACGAAGACAAGGTCGGCCGCCGCGCGCTGCGCGTGCAGGACCTGTTCGACGCGAAGACCTTCGCCGATCGCCTGCGCGAAAATCTCGATTACCACAACTTCGTGCTGACCCAGTATCTGGGCGGTGCGGCCGTCGACTTCCAGGCCACACTCGACACGATGCTCGGCTATGCCGACCGCCTGAAGCCGATGGTGGCCGACGTGTCGCGCCGCCTGTACGACGCGAACAACGCGGGCCAGAACCTGCTGTTCGAAGGCGCGCAAGGCACGCTGCTCGACATCGACCACGGCACCTATCCGTTCGTCACGTCGAGCAACTGCGTCGCGGGTGCGGCGTCGGCGGGTGCGGGCGTCGGTCCGCAGAAGCTCAACTACATCCTCGGCATCACGAAGGCGTATTGCACGCGCGTCGGCTCGGGCCCGTTCCCGAGCGAGCTGTACGATGCGGACAACCCGCAGCGCCAGGACCAGGTCGGCGTCACGCTCGCGAACGTCGGCAAGGAATTCGGTTCGGTCACCGGCCGTCCGCGCCGCACCGGCTGGCTCGACGCCGCTGCGCTGCGCCGTTCGATCCAGATCAACGGCGTGTCGGGCCTGTGCATGACGAAGCTCGACGTGCTCGACGGCCTCGACGAAGTCAAGCTGTGCGTCGGCTACAAGGTCGACGGCAAGGACGTGGACATCCTGCCGCGTGGCGCGGTCGACGTCGCGCGTTGCGAGCCCGTGTACGAAACGTTCTCCGGCTGGAAGGAAAGCACGGTCGGCATCAAGACGTGGGACGCGCTGCCGGTGAATGCACAGGCATACCTGTCCCGCGTTCAGGAAGTGGCTGGCGTGCCGGTCGACATGGTGTCGACGGGCCCGGACCGCGACGAAACGATCCTGCTCCGCCATCCGTTCAAGGTGTAATTCCCAGATGACGCAGCAAATCACGATGACGGCGGCAGACTTGATGACCGATCCGCGCAACGACGACAAGAACCTGTGGGTAGGCTGGGACGAGTATCACCGGCTGATCGAGCTGCTCGCGCTCCAGGTGCACGCCTCGGGCTGGAAGTTCGACCAGATCCTGTGCCTCGCGCGCGGCGGCCTGCGCGTCGGCGACCAGCTGTCGCGCATCTATGACGTGCCGCTCGCGATCCTCGCGACGAGCTCGTACCGGGAAGCAGCCGGCACCGAGCAGGGCGAGCTCGACATCGCGCAGTACATCACGATGACGCGCGGCAACCTGGCGGGCAACGTGCTGCTGGTCGACGATCTCGTCGATTCCGGCGTCACGCTCGCACGCGTGCAGGAGCACCTGAAGGAACGCTATCCGTCCGTGACGGCCGTGCGTTCGGCCGTGCTCTGGTACAAGGGTTGCTCGAAGGTCAAGCCCGACTATCACACGCAGTTCCTGCCGACGAATCCGTGGATTCATCAGCCGTTCGAGGAGTGGGACACGGTTCGTCCGCACAACCTCGAGGCGTGGATCAAGCGCGGTCGCGCGCAGCGCGACGGTTCGGGCGCGTAAGCGTCCGGCCGATCGAAGGAAAGCCTTGTACGGCGCCGCTTGCGGCGCCGTTTTTCATTGGCGCGCGGGTGGCGCCGGGCGGCGTGTGCGGCGGACCCGATAGGCAGGCGGCGCGGCCCCGGCTATGATGGCAGCCCTGCCACAGGTCGCGCCGGATTGCATGCGCGGCGTGGATCACGTGGTTCCACGGCAACACGGCAGGACGGCGTTTCACGGGGGCGCGAGTAGAATAGCGCTCGTTTTGTCCGACCCGGACCCGATTATTACGCTTCATATGAACGACACGACTCACGCGACCGACGCCGCACACGCGCCGCATTCGACGCAACAACACTCGATGCGGGCGCTAGCGATAGCAGCCATCGGCGTCGTGTTCGGCGACATCGGCACCAGCCCGCTGTATTCGCTCAAGGAGGCGTTCAGCCCCGCGCACGGCATCCCGCTGACCGAAGGCTCGATTCTCGGCGTGATCTCGCTGCTGTTCTGGGCGATCATCCTGGTGGTCGGCGTCAAGTACCTGCTGTTCGTGATGCGGGCGGACAACAACGGCGAGGGCGGCGTGCTCGCGCTGATGGCGCTGTCGCTGCGCCCGCTCGACTCCAAGACCCGGGTCGCGGGCGCGCTGATGGCGCTCGGGATATTCGGCGCCTGCATGTTCTACGGGGACGCGGTGATCACGCCGGCGATTTCCGTGATGTCGGCCGTCGAAGGTCTCGAGATCGCGACGCCGCACCTGTCCCATCTCGTGTTGCCGATCACGATCGTGATCCTGATCGCGCTGTTCTGGATCCAGCGGCACGGTACCGCGCTGGTCGGCAAGCTGTTCGGCCCGATCATGGTGCTGTGGTTCGTCGTGATCGCGGCGCTCGGCGTGTACCACATCGTTCGCGTGCCGGGCATCATCGCGGCAATCAATCCGTATTACGCGGCATCGTTCATGGCCGACCACCTGCTGCAGGCCTACGTCGTGCTCGGCTCGGTCGTGCTGGTGCTGACCGGCGCGGAAGCGCTCTACGCGGACATGGGCCACTTCGGTGCCAAGCCGATCCGGTACGCCGCGTACGGGCTCGTGATGCCGTCGCTCGTGCTGAACTACTTCGGGCAGGGCGCGCTGCTGATCCAGAACCCGAAAGCGATCGAAAACCCGTTCTTCCTGCTGGCGCCCGAATGGGGGCTGCTGCCGCTCGTCGTGCTGTCGACGGTCGCGACCGTGATCGCGTCCCAGGCCGTGATCTCGGGCGCGTATTCGCTGACGTCGCAGGCGATCCAGCTCGGCTACGTGCCGCGCATGAAGGTGCTGCATACGTCCGAGCTCGCGATCGGCCAGATCTACGTGCCGGTCGTGAACTGGCTGCTGCTGGCCGTGATCCTCTGTATCGTCGTCGGCTTCAAGAGTTCGGACAATCTCGCGGCCGCGTACGGCATCGCGGTGACGGCGACGATGGTGATCACGACCGTGCTCGCGTGCGTCGTGATGGTGAAGGTGTGGAACTGGAACCGGCTGCTGGTCGGCGCGATCATCGCGGTGTTCCTCGCGATCGACCTCGGCTTTTTCGGCGCGAACCTGCTGAAGGTCGCGCAGGGCGGCTGGCTGCCGCTCGGTATCGGCGCGTTGCTGTTCTTCCTGCTGATGACCTGGTACAAGGGGCGTCACATCGTCAAGGAGCGCACGGCGGCCGACGGTATTCCGCTGGAGCCGTTCCTGCAGGGCCTGCTCGCGCATCCGCCGCATCGCGTGTCGGGCACCGCGATCTATCTGACCGGCAACGACAAGCTCGTGCCCGTCAGCCTGCTGCACAACCTGAAGCACAACAAGGTGCTGCACGAACGGACCATTTTCCTGACGTTCGTCACGCGCGACATTCCGTACGTGCGCGACGACAAGCGCCAGAGCGCGCGCGATGCGGGCGGCGGGCTGTACATCGTCAAGGCCGAGTACGGCTTCAACGAGACGCCGGACGTGAAGGCCGTGCTCGAGGAATTCGGCCGCACGCACGACATGACGTTCGAGCTGATGGACACGTCGTTCTTCCTCGCGCGCGAAACGGTCGTGCCGACGCATCTGCCAGGGATGTCGATCTGGCGCGAGCGGGTGTTCGCATGGATGCACCAGAACGCCGCGAAGCCGACCGATTTCTTCGCGATTCCGGCGAACCGCGTCGTCGAGCTCGGGACGAAGATCGAGATCTGACGGGCCCGGCGCGCGGGCCGTCCGGCCGCGCGTCACAGGTACCCGGATAATGAAAAAGCCCGCCTTTCGGCGGGCTTTTTCGTACGGCGACGGCGGGTCTATTCGCTTGTTCAGCGCTTGAGCTTCGCGAACGCCGCGGCCATCGCGCCGGCCGGCTCCGGCTCGCGCGAACGCTGCGGGCGGGCGGCGCCGCGCCCTGTGTTGCCGCGATCCTGGCCGCCGCGCGACGACATGCCGGGCGCTGCCGCGTCGTCGTCGAGGCGCATCGTCAGCGCAATGCGCTGGCGCTTCACGTCGACGTCGAGCACCTTCACCTTGACGACCTGGCCGGCCTTCACGACCTCGTGCGGGTCCTTGATGAATTTCGTCGACATCGCGGACACGTGGACGAGGCCGTCCTGGTGCACGCCGATATCCACGAACGCGCCGAACGCGGCGACGTTCGTCACGACGCCTTCCAGCGTCATGCCCGGTACGAGATCCGAGACCTTCTCGACGCCTTCGCGGAACGTGGCCGTCTTGAATTCCGGACGCGGATCGCGACCCGGCTTTTCCAGTTCGGCCAGGATGTCGCGTACGGTCGGCAGGCCGAAACGTTCGTCAACAAATTCCGTCGGCGACAGGCCGGACAGCGCTTCGCGGTTGCCGAGCACGTCGTCGATGCGCTTGTTGATCTTCGCGAGTATCCGTTCGACGACCGGATACGCTTCCGGGTGCACCGACGAGCGGTCGAGCGGGTTCTCGCCGCCGTTGATGCGCAGGAAGCCGGCGGCCTGCTCGAAGGTCTTGTCGCCGAGGCGCGGCACCTTGCGCAGGTGCTCGCGCGACGGGAACGGGCCGTTCGCATCGCGATAGTCGACGATGTTGCGCGCGAGCGTCGCGTTCAGGCCCGACACACGGGCGAGCAGCGGGGCCGACGCGGTGTTCGCGTCGACGCCGACCGCATTCACGCAATCCTCGACGACCGCGTCGAGCGAGCGGGCGAGTTCGCGCTGGTTCACGTCGTGCTGGTACTGACCGACGCCGATCGCCTTCGGCTCGATCTTCACGAGTTCGGCAAGCGGGTCCTGCAGGCGGCGGGCGATCGACACGGCGCCGCGCAGCGATACGTCGAGTTCCGGGAATTCCTTCGCGGCGAGCTCGGACGCCGAGTAGACCGACGCGCCGGCTTCCGACACGACGATCTTCTGCAGGCGCAGCTCCGGATGTTTCGCGATCAGTTCGCTCGCGAGCTTGTCGGTTTCACGCGACGCGGTGCCGTTGCCGATGCTGATCAGTTCGGCCTGCGTCTGCGCGGCGATGCGCGCGAGTTTCGCGATCGAACCGTCCCAGTCGCGGCGCGGCTCGTGCGGGTAGATCGTGTCGGTCGCGAGCACCTTGCCGGTGCGGTCGACGACCGCGACCTTCACGCCGGTGCGCAGGCCGGGGTCGAGGCCGATCACGGCCTTCGGGCCGGCCGGCGCGGCCAGCAGCAGGTCGTTCAGGTTGCGCGCGAACACGCGGATCGCTTCGGTTTCGGCCGTTTCGCGCAACTGCGTGAGCAGTTCGTTTTCGATATGCGGCTGCACCTTCACGCGCCAGCACCAGCGGCAGACGTCGGACAGCCATTTGTCGGCCGGGCGATTCTGGTTCGCGATGCCGAAATGGCGCGCGATCATCGCCTCGCCGGGATGCGGCACTTGCGCGTCGAGCTCTTCGCCCAGACCGAGCTTGATCGTCAGCACGCCGGCGTTGCGGCCGCGGAACAGCGCGAGCGCGCGGTGCGACGGCACGGTCTTGATGGTTTCCGCGTAGTCGTAATAGTCGCGGAATTTCTCGCCTTCCTCGTTTTCCTTGCCCTCGACGACGGCCGACGACACGACGCCCTGGTTGTGCAGGTAGTCGCGCAGCTTGCCGAGCAGCTCCGCCGTCTCGCCGAACTGTTCGGACAGAATGTCGCGCGCGCCGTCGAGCGCGGCCTTCACGTCGGCGACGCCCTTGTCGGCGTCGACGTACGCGGCCGCCTCGGCCTGCGGGTCGAGCAGCGGGTTCGCGAGCAGCGCCTGCGCGAGCGGTTCGAGGCCGGCTTCGCGGGCGATCTGCGCACGCGTGCGGCGCTTCGGCTTGTACGGCAGATAAAGGTCTTCGAGCACCTGCTTGCTGTCGGCCGCGTCGATCGCGGCACGCAGCTCGTCGGTCAGCTTGCCTTGTTCGTCGATGCTCGACAGGATCGTGGCGCGGCGATCCTCGAGCTCGCGCAGGTACAGGAGGCGTTCCTCGAGCTGGCGCAGCTGCGTGTCGTCCAGGTTGCCGGTCGCTTCCTTGCGGTACCGGGCAATGAACGGAACGGTCGAGCCTTCGTCGAGGAGTTGCACGGCCGCCGCGACCTGGCGCGGCTGGACGGACAGTTCGGTGGCGATGCGCTGTACGATCTTGAGTGCTACGGTTTCCGTCATGTCGTGGATGGTCTGTCTGCCTGCTGAAATCGCGGCGCGGGCCGGCAGGCCCGGAGCGGCGGGCTGCCCGGCGGGCCCGACGGGCCAGAGGCCGCGGATGAATGAAGCGGGGCATTTTGCCATAAATGGCGGAGCGTCCAGCCGGGGGTGATAGAATTTGACACATGTCCCGCAGCTTTCCTACGACGTTGCCAACTTCCCGCATTTCTCTCGTCGCGCTCGGCGCAGCGCTCGCCGCGGCTTTGTCTGCCGGGCCTTCCGGCGCATTCGCGCAGGCCGCTGACGCCAGCGCGCCGGACGCCGTCGCGTCCGCGCCCGTTGCCGCCTCCGCCGTCCCGGATTTCGACGCCCGTCAAAAAGTGCTCAATCAACGCTCCGCGGAAAACGATTATCGTTATGCGGTGGCGGAGCACGATTGTTACAGCAAGTTCTTCGTCAATCACTGTCTCGGCAAGGCGCGCGACCAGATGCGCGAGGAACGGGCGAGCATTCGCCAGGAGCAGCTCGCGCTCAACGACGAGCAGCGTGCGGTGCGCGCGCAGCAGCGCGACCAGCAGCAGGCGCTGAAGCAGGCCCGGAACGCGGCGGAAGCGCCGCAGCGGGCGGCGAACGAAGCGGCGAACGCGGCTGCATTCCGCGACAAGCAGGAGCAGAATGCACTGAAACAGGCGCAGCGCGGCGCGGAAGGACCGCAACGCGCGGCGAGCAAGCAGGCATACGACCAGAAGCAGGCGGATTTCCAGCGCAAGCTCGACCAGGCGCACCAGCAGGCGGCGCAGAAGGCGCAGGAACGGGCGGACAACGCCACGCGCTACGAGCAGAAGCAGAAGGAAGCCGCGCAGCACAAGGCCGATGTCGAGCGGCGTCAGCAGGAAGCGGCCGAGAAGGCCAAGCAGCAACAGCAGCAGGGGCAGTAACGTGTTGAATTGATCGGGATCAGTCTCGGGCGCGTCGGCACGCCGGCCGTCGCGCTGCTTCGATGAGGAGGCAACTATGCAAAACCGTCACACGGAACAGCAGCAGGAATTGCACAACCGTTTGGCTGCATTGCAGGAGCAGCACCAGCAGCTCGCTCGGGAGATCGAGCTGAAGGAAGGACACTCCGACATCGACGACATCACGCTGCACCGGCTGAAGAAGGAAAAGCTGGCGGCCAAGGACAAAATCATTTTGCTGCAATCGCAGCTCGAACCGGATAAGCGCGCCTGAGCGCGGCCTGGCAAGCGCCGGCGCCGCCCGGGCGCTGGACACAGGAACGCTTGCCTTGAATTCACCGCTTGAAGCCACCCCCGATGCCCGGCGTGACACGACGTCCGCCGGGCGCGTTCGTGCGCCCGAAGGCACTTTCGAGCTGAGCCGCAAGCGTGTCGACGAGCTCGACACGATCTTCGGCGAAGGCGGGTTGCTGGCGCGCGCGCTCGACGGCTATCGGCCGCGTACGTCGCAGATCGAGATGGCGCGCGCGGTCGCGTCCGCGATGGAAGCGTCCGCGCGCCGGATGCCCGAACCCGAGATCTTCGAAACCCGCAAGCGGCCGGCGCGTCGCTTGGGCGATGCCGACAAGACGGCCGGGCCGGCGGCGGACGATGCCGCGGCAGCCGAATCGGACAACGACGCGGGCGACAACACGCTGATCGTCGAAGCCGGCACGGGTACCGGCAAGACCTACGCGTATCTGGTGCCCGCGATGCTGTGGGGCGGCAAGGTGATCGTGTCGACCGGCACGAAGCACCTGCAGGACCAGCTGTTCCAGCGCGACATCCCGACCGTGCGCAACGCGCTCGCGGTGCCGGTGTCGGTCGCGATGCTCAAGGGCCGCGCCAACTATCTGTGCCACTACTACCTGCAACGCACGGCCGACAACGGCCGGCTGCCGTCGCGGCAGGACACGGCCTATCTGCAGGAAATCGTCCGCTTCGCGAAGATCACGAAGAGCGGCGACAAGGCCGAACTCGCAAGCGTGCCGGAAAACGCGCCCGTGTGGTCGATGGTCACGTCGACGCGCGACAACTGCCTCGGCCAGGAATGCCCGCACTACAAGGAATGCTTCGTGATGCAGGCGCGGCGCGAGGCTCAGCAGGCCGACATCGTCGTCGTCAACCATCACCTGTTCTTCGCGGACATCATGCTGCGCGACACGGGGATGGCCGAGCTGCTGCCGAACGCGAACACGATCATCTTCGACGAAGCGCATCAGCTGCCGGAGACGGCGACGCTGTTCTTCGGCGAGACGCTGTCGACGACGCAGATCCTCGAGCTCGCGCGCGACACGGTGGCCGAAGGCCTGAGCCATGCACGCGACGCGGTCGAGTGGGTGAAGCTCGGCGGCGATCTCGAGCGCGCGGCGCGCGACTTGCGTCTCGCGTTCGCGAACGACCAGATCGTGCGCATGTCGCTCGCGCAGCTCGGCGACGATCACCCGATGTTCGGTGCGCTCGACGCGCTCGACGCTGCGCTCGATGCGCTCGCCTCGGCACTCGCGAGCCAGGCCGAGCGTGCGGAATCGCTCGGCGCGTGCCTGCGGCGCGCCCGCGAGCTGCAGGACCTGCTGGCCGGCTGGGTCGCGCCCGGCGCGGCGGAAGCGGCCGCGCAGGCCGATGCGGCCGTGGCGGGCGACAACGCGGCCACTGACGGCGATCCGAACGAGAAGGTGCGCTGGGTGGAGGTGTTCGCGCATACCGTGCAACTGCACGAAACGCCGCTGTCGGTCGCGCCGATTTTCGCGAAGCAGCGTGCGGGTGTGCCGCGTGCGTGGGTGTTCACGTCGGCCACGTTGTCGGTGCGCGGCGATTTCACGCACTACGCGGCGCAGATGGGTCTCAGCTCGCGTCGTTCGATGACGCTCGCCAGCCCGTTCGATTACCAGTCGCAGGGGTTGCTGTACGTGCCGCGCAACCTGCCGCAACCGTCTTCGCCGGCGTTTACCGATGCCGTCTTCGATGCCGCGTTGCCGGCGATCGAGGCGTCCGGCGGTGGCGTGTTCATGCTGTGCACGACGCTGCGCGCGGTCGACCGGATCGCCTCGAAGCTGCGCGACGTGATCGAGGCGCGCGGCTGGAACACGCCGCTGCTCGTGCAGGGCGACGCAAGCCGTACCGAGCTGCTCGACCGCTTCCGCGCGTACGGCAATGCGATCCTGGTCGGTAGCCAGAGTTTCTGGGAGGGCGTCGACGTGCGCGGCGATGCGTTGTCGCTGGTCGTGATCGACAAGCTGCCGTTCGCGCCGCCGGACGATCCGGTGCTGGCCGCGCGGCTCGATGCGTTGACGAAGAAGGGGCTGAGCCCGTTCGCGGTGCATCAGCTGCCGCAGGCCGTGATCACGCTGAAGCAGGGCGCGGGCCGGCTGATTCGTGCGGAGACGGATCGCGGCGTGCTGATGATCTGCGACACGCGACTCGTCGACAAGCCGTACGGGCGCCGGATCTGGCAAAGCCTGCCGCCGTTCAAGCGCACGCGCGAGATCGCGGTCGTGCAGGATTTCTTCGACGAGCACCGCTCGGACAAGCGCGCTTGATCGCGCGCGCGGCACTTGTCGCTTGATTGTCCCGGTGCCGCTTGCATGCGGCGCCAATAAAAAAGGTTCATCGCAGGAAACCGTGGAGGGTTTTCGAGCGATTGCATAATCTGACACCTGATTTTGAGGATGTCGGAGGAAGAATTGCTCGATCGCAAGGCACTTCAGGCACTGGGCTGCTGGAC
>NZ_JAKWFH010000073.1:0-30693 GCF_029522185.1 Burkholderia sp. IO2
GTCGGCACCGCGCTCGGCGCGGCGGCCGGCGCCGCGTTCAACGGCGGCACCGGCGCGGCGGTCGGCGCGGGCGCGGGGCTGCTCGCGGGCAGCGTCGTCGGTGCGGGCGCCGCGCAGGGTTCGGCCTACGACGTCCAGCGCCGCTACGACTATGCGTATCTGCAGTGCATGTATGCGACCGGCAACCGTGTGCCGGTGCCGGGCGGCATGAGCGGGGGGAGCGGCGGCGGGTATGGCGGTAGCGGATACGGCACGGCGCCGCGCGCGGCGCCGCCGATGCCGCCGGCGGGCGTCCAGCCGCCGCCGCCGCGATACTGATCCGCGCGATCGCGTGCCTCCATCGGCACGCGCTGCGTGAATTGCGTACACTCTGAGTCTCGTTTTCGGCAGGGCCGGACGCAGGGATGCCGGCTCGCGTTTTCTCAGGGCACAGCGATGATCGATTTGCGCAGCGATACCGTGACACGTCCGAGCCAGGCGATGCTGGCTGCAATGACCGCCGCCGAAACCGGCGACGACGTCTGGGGCGACGACCCGACCGTCCTGCGCCTGCAGGCGGTGACGGCCGAGCGGGCCGGCAAGGAAGCCGGCCTGTTCTTCCCGAGCGGCACGCAGAGCAACCTGGCCGCGCTGATGTCGCATTGCGAGCGCGGCGACGAGTACATCGTCGGCCAGCTCGCGCACACCTACAAGTACGAAGGCGGCGGCGCGGCCGTGCTCGGCAGCATCCAGCCGCAACCGATCGAGAACGCGCCGGACGGCACGCTGCCGCTTGCGAAGATCGCCGCGGCGATCAAGCCGCTCGACAATCACTTTGCCCGCACGCGCCTGCTCGCGCTCGAAAACACGATCGGCGGCCAGGTCTTGCCGGAAGGCTATGTGCAGGAAGCCGTCGCGTTCGCGCGCAGCCGCGGGTTGTCCACGCATCTCGACGGCGCGCGCGTCTGCAATGCGGCGGTTGCATCGGGTCGCCCGATCGCCGCGCTGTGCGCGCCGTTCGACACCGTGTCGATCTGCTTCTCGAAAGGGCTCGGTGCACCGGTCGGCTCGGTGCTGGTCGGCAGCCGTGCGCTGATCGAGCGCGCGCAGCGCTGGCGCAAGGTGCTGGGCGGCGGGATGCGGCAGTCGGGCATTCTCGCGGCGGCGTGCCTGTATGCGCTCGATCACAACGTCGAGCGGCTCGAGGACGATCACGCGAATGCCGCGCATCTCGCCGAAGGGCTCGCGCGCATCGACTCGGTGAAGGTGCTGTCGCATGCGACGAACATGGTGTTCGCGCAATTCCCCGAAGCCGATTGCGCGCCGCTCGAGGCATGGCTCAAGGAACGCGGGATTCTCACGCAGATGCTGTATGCGTCGCGCTTCGTCACCCACTGCGACGTGTCGCGCGCGGACATCGACACGTTCCTCGGCGCGGTCGGCGAGTACTTCTCGCAGCGGCGCGCGTGAAGCGGAGTGCGTCGGCCGGCGACGGGCCGGCGCGACGGGGCATGACGCAGGACGCGGAGGGTTGACGCGGCGCGTCGTCGGTCGATCGTTGCCGTGCCGGCGGATTACGCCTGCCGCGGCGTGTCGGCGGGCGGCGTGCCGTCGTGGAACAGCGATTTCAGCTGCGTGCGCAGTTCGGCGCTGTCGGTGTGCTGGTGGACCGAGACCGCGTGTTGCACGGCGGCCTCCAGCAGTTCGTTGTCGGAGTCGGCGGAAATCGCGACCGAGCAATGCATCGCGCTGGGAAACTCGCGGCAATCGATATAGCGGCGGGACATGATGTTCTCCTCACATGAAAGGGAACGGCCGGACCTGGACGATCGGCCGCGCGGCGCGTTCGCGAGGCCGATGGAAAAAGTATAGGCGGCGCGGCCGACTTTCTCGTCGGAGTGCGTACCGCGCCGGCCGACCGTATCGATCGCCGGCGCGGCTGCCGGCGCGTTACGGCAGCGGCGCGAGCAACCGGCGCGCCGCTTCGACGACCCGCTCCGACAGCGACGCCATCGTCGGCGACTGCACGGTCCACGCGTGCCAGTACAGCGTGACGTCGGTCGGATGCGCGGGCGCGAGATCGACGAGCCCCTGCGTATCGAGCGGCGCGGTGCCGATCAGCGGCTCCGGCACCATCGCGTAGCCGAGCGCGTGCCGCACCGCAGCGAAGTGCGCATGAGTGCCCGGCACGTAATGGCACGGGTAGGCGCCGTCCGGCAGCCCGAACTTCTCCTTCAGGAACGACGATTGGAGCGTGTCGCGCCGCGAATACGCGACGACGGGGGCCTTGCGTGCGCTCGTGCGGTTCAGCCCGCGCGGAAACCAGCGCACCGCGAACGCGGCGGCCGCGAGCAGCCGGTAGCGCATCGTGCCGAGCGGCGTCGCGATGCAGCCGCGCATCGGCTTCGGCTCGGTCGTCACGCAGCCGACCGCCATTCCGCTTTCCAGCAGCGCGAACGTGTGATCCTGATCCTCGACGATCAGCTCGAACAGGATCCGTTCGCCGGCGAGCACGGACGTCAGCGCGGGCAGGAACCAGGTGCCGAGGCTGTCGGCGTTCAGCGCGATCGTCACGGAGATCGGCGATTCGCGTTCGGTCGCGAGCGTGCTCTGCAGGTCGGCCTGCAGCAACGCGACGCGGCGCAGGTGCTGCAGCACGCGCTGTCCGGCCACCGTCGGGCGGCACGGCCGCGTGCGCAGCACGAGCGGCGTGCCGAGGCTCGCTTCCAGCGCGCGGACCCGCTGCGTGACGGCGGACGCGGTCACGTGCAGGCGCACGGCCGCCTGCTCGAAGCTGCCGGTGTCGGCGACGGCCAGCAGCGCGGCGGCCTGCTTCGGATCGATCGTCATCGACATGTCGGGGGCATTCCTGTGAGCGGAGACGAGAACAGGCCGTAGTGTAAGGCAGCGTGGGCCGCCGTCCCGGCGCGGCGAATCGTCCCGCCATGCGCGATTCGTCGCCGGAATCGGTTGCCGCGTATGGGATGCGCTGCGGCGCGGGCATTTTGATCTACGCTGTATGCATGCGCGAAACGCGGCGGCGATGTCGTCATGCCGATGCCGGTGCCCGACGACGACAGGCGGCACACGAGCCCGGCTACACTCCACTGAAGAACAAGCGACGGAGCAACCGAGCCATGATCTTCCGGCAACTTTTCGACCCGCAATCGTCGACGTACACGTATCTGCTCGCCGATAGCGCATCGCGCGAGGCGCTGTTGATCGATCCGGTGTTCGAGCAGGTACGCCGCGACGCGGCGCTGCTCGACGAACTCGGGCTGCGGCTCGTCGCGACCGTCGACACGCACGTGCATGCCGATCACGTGACGGGCGCCTGGCTGCTGAAGCAGCGCACCGGCAGCGCGATCGCGATCTCGGCCGCGAGCGGCGCGCAAGGCGCCGACCGCTACCTGAACGACGGCGATCGCTGCGCATTCGGTTCACGCTACCTGACCGTGCGCGCGACGCCCGGCCACACGAGCGGCTGCATCAGCCTCGTGCTCGACGACGAATCGATGGCGTTCACCGGCGATTGCCTGCTGATCCGCGGCACCGGCCGCACCGACTTCCAGCAGGGCGACCCGCGCGCGCTGTATCGCGCGGTGCACGGCCGGCTCTTCACGCTGCCGGCCGCGTGCCTGCTGTACCCGGCGCACGACTATCGCGGGCTCACGGTGACGAGCGTCGGCGAGGAGCGGCGCTTCAACCCGCGCCTCGGCGGCGATCTCAGCGAGGACGATTTCGCGGGCTACATGCGCAACCTCGGGCTCGCGCATCCGCGTCAGATCGACGTCGCGGTGCCGGCGAACCTGCAGTGCGGGGTCGCCGCGAACGCGCCCGATGCGCAGGCGGCAGCCGACTGGGCGCCGCTCGTCTATACGTTCGCCGGCTTCTGGGAAATCGATCCGCAATGGCTCGAGGATCATCTGCCGGCCGTGCAGGTCGTCGACGTGCGCGAGCCGGACGAATTCACCGGTCCGCTCGGCCATCTGCCGGGCGCGACGCCGATCCCGCTCGGCGAACTGGCCGCGCGCACCGGCGAGATCGCGCGCGACCGGCCGGTCGTGACCGTATGCCGGGCCGGCGGGCGCTCCGCGCAGGCGACCGTGATCCTCAGGAAGGCCGGCTTCGACGCGGTCGCGAATCTCGGCGGCGGGATGCTGCGCTGGCGCGCCGAAGGGCGTGTCGTGATGGACGGCCGATCGTAGCGGCCCAGCCAGTCCCTCGAAAAAATGTCGGACCGATGTCGAAACGGCCGGGCGCCGTTCGTCGTCAAGGTATCCGATCACGTGGCGCCGCACGACGCGGCGCCGAAACCCAGAGAGACCCCACGATGATGCCGACGCTTTACGCCCATCCCTTTTCGTCCTACTGCCAGAAGGTGCTGACCGCGCTATACGAGAACGGCACGCCGTTCGACTATCGCGTGCTCGCGCAAGACGACCCGAAGCCGATGCAGGAACTGGCCGCGCTGTGGCCGCTGAAGCGCTTCCCGGTGCTCGTCGACGCGGGCCGCACGGTGATCGAGGCGTCGATCATCATCGAATATCTCGGCCTGAACCATCCGGGCCCGGTGCGCCTGCTGCCCGACGATCCGCGCGCCGCGCTCGAGGTGCGGACGATGGACCGCTTCTTCGACAACTACGTGGCGACGCCGCAGCAGAAGGTCGTGTTCGATGCGCTGCGGCCGGAAGCCGAGCGCGATGCGCGCGGGGTGGCCGATGCGCGCGCGATGCTCGAGACGTCGTATGCGTGGCTCGACAGGACGATGGCCGAGCGCGAATGGGCGGCCGGCGACCATTTCAGCCTCGCCGATTGCGGCGCGGCGCCGTTCCTGTTCTACGCGGACTGGACGCACCGGATCGATCCGGCGTTCGCGAACGTGATCGCGTACCGCCAGCGTCTGCTCGCGCGGCCGTCGTTTGCGCGGGCGGTCGACGAGGCGCGGCCGTATCGTTCGTTCTTTCCGCTCGGTGCACCTGATCGCGACTGACGGGTGCGGCCGTTGCACGGCGCGCGGCCGCCGCGCATGGCCGGCAGCGCGCGCCGGGGCGACGGAACGACAGCAGCAGCACCATTGCGCGGCGGCCTGTCACATCGTGCGCGTGGCCGACTGCGCGAGCGTCAGCAGTTCGTCGAACTGCGTGATCAACTCGAAGCACAGCAGGAACGCGAGCGTATAGGCCGGCGCGGGGAAGCGCCGGATCATCTCCAGCACCTGCGGCGCGAAGCGCGAGCGGATTGCGTCGCGCGTCAGCAGCCACGCGATCGCGATGCCGATCGCCGCGCCCGCGATCAGGTCGGTCGGATAGTGAAAGCCGAGATACGCGCGCGGCAGGCAGATGAACACGACCGAATACAGCAGCGCGACGATGCCGACGCGGCGCGCGATGATGAAGATGCCGGTCGCGATCGCCATCCACAGCATCGCGTGATCGCTCGGAAACGAACTCCATGTCTGCAGCGTCGCCGCGCGCAGTCCGGCCGACGGAAAGTGCAGGTGCAGGTCGGGGTTGTAGATCGGCCGTACGCGGAACGGCAGCACCTGGGCGAGCACGCGGCCGACGGCGAGCGCGACGAGCCCGCTCGCGACGGTGGCGACGACCCGTTCGCGTTGCCGTTCGCGGTTAGGGCCGGGCTGGAACCACAGCCAGCACAGCACGGGAATGAGCACGAAGCCCTTGAACGTGTAGAGGCCCGCGATCACGCGGATCGCGTGATTCATCAACGGGCCGAACGTCACGTGGGTGAGGAAGATCTGGATCGTGGTGTCGAAATCGTTCATGTCCTGTGCGACCCGGGCGGACGCGCAGCGCATGACAGGCGGCCGGCTGGATCAGAAAGCGCGCTCGCACGGAGCGCAACGGGGGGCAAGTATGTCACCCGTTATTTCGAAGAAAATGCGAAAAAATACCGGGAATCCCCTGATGCACCGGGCTCGGTGGTGGGGCCGGATGGCAACGCGCCGTGCGGTGCGGCAGGGTCGAATCATCCGATGTTTGCGTGCGGACCTGCACGAACGCCGGAAAAATATTTGGGTGAACTGGACAATTCGACCGGCCGGTGCGGACCTTGCGCCGGATGAACGATTGCTGTGCCGGAATGGTATGAAGCTGCCGGGCGGCGCGGCGTCATGCGCGTCGATCAAAAATATAAAAAAAGCGGGCAAGCCTCGTGGGCTTGCCCGCCGGTGCTACGCGACGCCCGATCTCAGTTGCGCCACATCCGCACGACGAGCGCGGCCAGCGACGTCGCGACGGCCAGCGCGGTCACCGCATTCCAGCCCAGTTGCGCGAGCAACGAACTGCCGAGCGCGGCGCCGGCCGCCATCCCGATGAACATGCCGACGAACAGCACCGCGTTGAGGCGGCTGCGCGACGCGGGATCGATCCGGTAGACGATCGACTGGTGCGCGATCAGCGTCGCCTGCACGCCGAGATCGAAGCCGATCGTCGCGACCGCGAGCAGGACGAGCTGCGCATGCGGCGACATCAGCGGCGCGGCGGCCATCGACGCGAACGACGCCGTCGCGATGCCGATCCCGATGCGCGTGACGCGCTCGGGGCCGTGATGGTCGGCCAGGCGTCCGGCAATCGGCGCGGCCAGCGCGCCGGCGGCGCCCGCAAGGCCGAACGCACCGGCGGCCGCGCTGCCGAGATGGAACGGCGCACCGTGCAGCATCACCGCGAGCGTCGACCAGAACGCGCTGAAGCCGACGGCCAGCAGCCCCTGCGCGAGGGCGGCGCGGCGCAGTGCCGAATGCTCGCGCCACAACGCGCCGAGCGAGCCGATCAGCGCGCGATACGGCAGCTGCGTGGTCGGCGCGAAACGCGGCAACCCGCGTGCGGCCACGGCGCCGATCGCGGCGACGCTGACCGCCGCGAGCGCGAACATCGCGCGCCAGCCGGCCGTCTCGGCGATGAACCCGGCCACGACGCGCGACAGCAGGATGCCGAGCAGCAAGCCGGTCATCACCGTGCCGACGATGCGGCCGCGATGCGCGTCGTGCGCGAGCGTCGCGGCGGCCGGCACGACGTCCTGCGCCATCGTCGCGGCGAGGCCGATCGCGAAGCTCGCCGCGAGCAGCAGCCCGAGCGATGGCGCGACGGCGGCCAGCAGCAGCGCGACGACCAGCGCGGCGGCCTTGGTGACGATCACGCGGCGTCGGTCGAAGCGGTCGCCGAGCGGCGCGAGCAGCAGGATGCCGAGCGCATAGCCGAGCTGCGTGAGCGTCGGCACGAAGCCGATCGCGCGCGCCGACGCGCCGAGATCGGGTGCGAGCGCGCCGAGCATTGGCTGCGCGTAGTAGAGCGGAGCGACGCCGAGGCCGGCGGCGGCCGCGAGCAGCAGCACGAGCCGGCGATCGGGCATCGAATGGGCGGCCGGATGGGCCGGAGCGTGCGCCACGCGGGGCACGGTATCGAGACGGGCAGGGGTGAACATCGCGTACATCCTCGGTTGAAGAATGGGATGGACGCGAGTGTGGCGGCACGCGGCCGGCGACGGTAGTGCCGCCTTGCGCAGATTTGTTATACGCTGCACGCATGACCGAAAAATCCTCATCCTCTCCCGCTGCTGGCGGGTCTCCGCGCATTCAGACGGTGCCGGTGGACGGCGCCGGCTATCGTTTCGAGCTGATGGAAACCTTCGTGCGCATAGTCGAGGCCGGCAGCCTGTCGGCGGCGGCCGTGCAACTGCATACGACGCAGCCGACCATCAGCCGCCGGCTGCAGGCGCTGGAAAGTTCGCTCGGCATGCGGCTGCTGCAACGCACGACCCATGCGATGCGGCTAACCGTCGACGGCGAGCGGTGCTTCAAGCGGGCGAAGGAGCTGCTGGCGAGCTGGGCGGCGTTCGAGGCCGATTTGCGCGGCGCGCAGGAGGAGCCGGACGGGCTGCTGCGGGTCGCGGTGCCGCACGCGTTCGGGCAAGAGCGTTTCGTCGTGCCGCTCGCGCAGTTCCTGCGCG
This sequence comes from Burkholderia sp. IO2, assembly GCF_029522185.1. Taxonomy (NCBI): domain Bacteria; kingdom Pseudomonadati; phylum Pseudomonadota; class Betaproteobacteria; order Burkholderiales; family Burkholderiaceae; genus Burkholderia; species Burkholderia sp. IO2. The sequence goes on from NZ_JAKWFH010000073.1 coordinate 7,948, forward strand.
ACTATCCGCGCGTGTCGGTCGAGTGGCTGCTGCAGGACGAGGTGCGCGATTTCGTCGGCAGCGGCATCGATTGCGCGATCCAGGTCGGCGAGCCGACCGATCCGGGCGTGGTCGCGATCCGGCTGACCAAGGTGCCGCGCTTCGTGGTCGCCGCGCCGTCCGTGCTGAACGGCGCCGACGTGCCGGCCGACCCGGACGCGCTGGCCGCACTGCCGTGGCTCGCGCTGCGCACCTACTACCGCAACGAACTCCTGCTGACGCATGCGGCCACCGGCGACTCGCGGCGCCTCGCGATCCGCCCGCGCATCACGACCGCGAACCTGTATGCACTGCGCAGCGCGGCGCTGCTGGGCGTCGGCGCGTGCGTCGGATCGTCATGGTTGCTGGCCGGCGATCTCGCGCGCGGCGATCTCGTGCACCTCGCGCCCGAGTGGCAGGCCGCGCCGCTGCCCGTCTACCTGACCTATCCGCATGCGCAGTTCTATCCGTCGCGGCTCGTGCGGTTCGTCGCGATGATGCGCGAGGCCGTGCCGGCGCTCGTCGAAGGGCGTGACGGCTGACGCGGGCGGCGCGCCGGTGGCGACTCGCGGTCAGCCGCGCCGGATGCCTTCCGGCAGCGCGCTGATGCGGCGTACCTCGGGCGAGTCGAGCCACGCGCGCGACGTCGCGCAGTCGACGAACATGTCGGTCGCGTCCTCGCCCCAGAACAGGTCGCCGTCGAGTACGAAGGTCGGGACGCCGAACACGCCGTCGGCGATCGCGCGATCCGTGTTCGCACGCAGCGCGTCCTTGACCGGCTGGGCGTCGACGGCCGTCACACCTTCCGGAAAACCGACGGCTTCGCACAGGGCGGCGAAGCCTTCCGGCGTCGATACGTCCTGACCGTCGCGCCAGATATGCCGGAAGATCCGCCGGATCGCGTCGGGCGAGCTGCCCATCGCGATCGCGAGGCGCAGCGGCTTGATCGGATTGAACGGGTGCGCGGGCGGCATCCGGAAGGCAATGCCGAGCTTGTCCGCGCGGTATTGCGCGTGGCGATAGGTGAACACGCGCTTGGCCGCGATCTCCGCCGGCGCTTTCTGGCCCCAGTGCGCGAGCAGCGCGCCGAGCACGATCGGCCGCGGCTCGAACGCGGCGGCGGGCGGCAACCGGTCGAACTGTTCCTGTTGCAGGTAGGCAAACGGCGAAACGAAATCGAAATACCAGGTGGCGGTGCGCGCGGCGTTCATCGCGGGTGTCTCCTCGTGCGGGTCCGGTTGACGGTTGCACGCGCGGCGCGGTGCCGGTGAACGACGCGCTGCGTGCATCGGCGGCCAGTGTCGCATGCGGTTGCCTTTCATGCTGCCGCGTCACCTGCCAGGATGCGGACGACGCCCTACGAGCGGACCGTGTCGTCCGCTGACGACGCGAGCCGCGCGAGACTGTCGCGCACGGCGGGTGCGTCGTAGCGCGCGCCCGCGCCGCCGAGCGCGACGGTCGCCTTCTGCGCGAGCGGCAGCAGCATCGCGAGCGCCGCCGTCATCGCCGGCGCGGCGGCGAGCCGCGATTTTGGGCCCGACACCGTCAACGCACCGACGCATTCGCCGGCCGCGTTGAACACGGGCACGGACGCCGATGCCGTCTCCGGGTCGCGCTCGCCGTACGACGCGGCCCACAGCTGTTCGCGCACGTCGTGCCAGCGGGCGTCCTGCGTGTCGGTGAAGGCCAGCAGCACCTTCCCCGAGGCGCCCTGGCCGACCGGAAACTCCTCGCCGACGCGGATCGAAACACGCACCGCCCGCGCGGGCTCGACGCGATAGAGCACGGAGCGCACGTCGCCCTGGCGCACGTAGAACGATGCCGTTTCCCCGAGTTCGCGGCTCAGCGTCTCGAGCAGCGGCTCGACTACCGGGCCGACGCGGAACGAACGCTGGTACAGCGCGGCGAGCCGCAACGGCTCGTGCCCGATCGCGTACTGGCCGTCGTCGAGTTTGCGCATGAAGCCGCCATGCTCGAGCGCGGCGAGCAGGCGCAGGATCGTGCTCTTGTACAGCCCGGTGCGGCGCGACAACTCGGCGAGCGACAGCCGGTCGTCGGTCTGGCCGAACGCACGGAGGATCGCGAACGCACGGTCGAGCACGGCGACGCCGCTGGATGCTTCCTCGGTCGCCGGATCGGATGCGTCGCCGGCGTGAACTGCTGGATTCCTCGGCACTGCCTGCTTCCTTCGAATGATGGGTCGGTCGACTATATCGTTCTATCTGGCAGAACACAAGTTCCAGAAAAACGCGATTTCACGGGTATACCCCGCTTATCGCCCGTCCGACGTGCGCTTAAAGTTCTGTCAAACAGAACTATGTTCTTTCAGATAGAACGATGGAGTGTCGAATGAAGCTTTCCGAACATCCGAAGGTGCTGGTCAGCGAGGTCGGGCCGCGCGACGGGCTGCAGAGCATCGAGACCGTCATGCCGACGGCCGCCAAGCTGCGCTGGATCACCGCGCTGGCCGCGGCCGGCCTGCGCGAGATCGAGGTCGGGTCGTTCGTGCCGGCCAGGCTGCTTCCGCAGATGGCCGACGTCCGCGAAGTCGTGGCGCACGCGCTCGCGATTCCGGGGCTGCACGTCGCCGCGCTCGCGCCGAACCGGCGCGGCGCCGAGGGCGCGTTCGACGCGGGCGTGCACAAGCTGACGCTGCCGGTCTCGGTGACGGAAGCCCATTCGCTGGCGAACATTCGCAAGACGCCCGCGCAGATGATCGACGAGGTGCGCGCGATCGTCGCGTTGCGCGACGCGCGGTTTCCGTCGGTGCAGATCGAGGCGGGCGTGTCGGTGGCGTTCGGCTGCACGATCGCGGGCACGGTCTCCGACGACGAGACGATCGCGATGGCGGTGGCGATGGCCGAATGCGGGGTCGACGAAATCGGCCTGTCCGACACCAGCGGTTATGCGAATCCCGCGCAGGTGCGCCGGCTGTTCACGCGGCTTCAACGCGAAGTCGGCGACAAGGCCGGCGGCGCGCATTTCCACAACACGCGCGGGCAGGGGCTCGCGAACGTCGTCGCGGCGCTCGATGCGGGCGTGACGACGATCGACGCGAGCCAGGGCGGCCTCGGTGGCTGTCCGTATGCGCCGGGCGCGACCGGCAACATCGTCACCGAGGATCTCGTGTTCCTGCTCGAGGCGATGGGCTACGACACGGGCGTCGACGTCGACGCGTTGCTCGCCGCGCGCGCGATCCTGCATGCGGCGCTGCCGTCCGAGGCGCTGTATGGCCACGTGCCCGACGCAGGGTTGCCGAAGGGTTTCCGCTATGCGGATGGTCGCGCTGCGGTGGCTCCACAACCGGAAGGATGCGTAGCGGGAGTCGCACGATGAACGATCGACAACAGGCTGCCGCGCTGCCGTATGCGGGCGTGCGCGTGATCGAGATGACGCACATGGTGATGGGCCCGACGTGCGGGATGCTGCTCGCGGATCTCGGCGCGGAAGTGATCAAGATCGAGCCGATCGCGGGCGACAGCACGCGGGCGCTGCGCGGTTCCGGCGCGGGCTTCTTCGGGATGTTCAACCGCAACAAGAAGAGTCTCGCGGTCGACGTGAAGGACCCGCGCGGGCTGGAGATCGTGCGGCGGCTCGTCGCGACGGCGGATGTCTTCAGCGAGAACTTCAAGAGCGGCACGATGGACCGGCTCGGCCTCGGCTACGCGGCGCTGGACGCGCTGAATCCGCGTCTCGTGTACGTATCGCACAAGGGTTTCCTGCCGGGGCCGTACGAGCATCGCACCGCGCTCGACGAGGTCGTGCAGATGATGGGCGGCCTGGCCTACATGACGGGCCCGGAAGGGCGGCCGCTGCGCGCGGGCGCGAGCGTGAACGACATCATGGGCGGCATGTTCGGCGCGATCGGCGCGATGGCCGCGCTCGCGCAGCGCGAGCGCACGGGCCGCGGCCAGCAGGTGCAGAGTTCGCTGTTCGAGAACAACGTGTTCCTCGTCGCGCAGCACATGATGCAGTTCGCGGTGACGGGGCAGGCCGCGGCGCCGATGCCGAGCCGGATTTCCGCGTGGGCCGTCTACGACGTGTTCTCCGTCAAGGACGACGAACAGATTTTTCTCGCGGTCGTGTCGGACACGCAGTGGGCGCTGTTCTGCGACGCGTTCGGCCTGACCGCGCTGAAGGACGATCCGCGCCTCGCGACCAACAACCTGCGCGTACAGGCGCGCGAATGGCTGCTGCCGGAATTGCGTTCGCGGCTGGCGCCGTATTCGGCCGCGGAGATCGGCGCGATCTTCGAATCGACCGGCCTGCCTTACGCACCGATCACGAAGCCGCAGGACCTGTTCGACGATCCGCATCTGCTGGCCACGGGCGGCCTCGAAGCCGTGACGCTGCCGGCCGACGCGAGCAGCGCCGGGCGGCCGGTCGACACGCGCACCGCGCTGCTGCCGCTGACGCTCGCCGGCGAGCGCTTGCGGCTGCGCTCGGCGCCGCCCGCGCTCGGCCAGGACACGTGCGCGCTGCTCGGCGAGCTCGGCTACACGCCGGACGATGCGCGTGCGCTGATCGATGCCGGCGTCGTGGCGGGGCAGTACGGCGCGGCAGCCGCCGCGCACGGCGACGCGCCGGGCGGCGCGCCTTCGGCGAACGAAGTGGCGAGCGCGTAGCGCAGCCGCGATTCATCGAACGAACAAAGGCGTCCCGGCCGCGCACCGCGCGGGGAGGCTCGCCGCATTCACGGAGACAACCATGACATCCGCTTCCCCGGCGCTGGCCGCCGATCGCGAGACCGACGCGTCGATCGAGCAACGTGCGGTGCGCAAGGCCGCGTGGCGCTTCATCCCGCTGCTCGCGCTCGCGTATTTCTTCAACTATCTGGATCGCACGAGCGTCGGATTCGCGGCGCTCACGATGAACCGCGATCTCGGGCTGACCGCGACGCAGTTCGGCTGGGGCGCGGGGATCATGTTCGCCGGCTATTGCGTGTTCGAAGTGCCGAGCAATCTCGCGCTGTACCGTTTCGGTGCGCGCCGCTGGCTGGCCCGCATCATGATCACGTGGGGGCTGATGGCGGCCGCGACCGCGCTCGCCACCGGGCCGACGAGTTTCTATGCGATCCGGCTGCTGCTCGGCATCGGGGAAGCCGGATTCTTTCCCGGCGTGATCTTCTTTCTTGCGGTGTGGTTTCCCGCGAGCTATCGCACGCGCGTGCTGGCGTGGTTCACCGTGTCGACGCCGCTGTCGTCGCTGATCGGCGGCCCGCTGTCGACGTGGCTGCTGCAGCTCGACGGCGCGCTCGGGCTCGCCGGCTGGAAGTGGATGTTCATCGTCGAAGGGCTGCCGGCGTGCGCGCTCGGTTTCCTCGTACTGAAACTGTTGTCGGACTCGCCGGAGCATGCGACGTGGCTGTCGGACGACGAGCGGGCCGCGCTGCAGCGTGCGTTCGAGCGTGACGGCGCGGCCGCCGGCCGCAAGAAGCGCTTCGGCGTCGCGCTGCGCGACGTACGCGTGTACGTGCTCGCGCTGATCTCGTTCGGCTTCACGATGGGCTCGTACGGCATCGGCATCTGGTTGCCGCAAATGCTGAAGGCGCACGGGATGTCGACGATGCAGACCGGCTGGCTGTCCGCGGTGCCGTACTTCTTCGCGACGGTCGCGTTGCTGTGGTGGGCGAAGCGGGTGGACCGACGCGGCGGCCCGGTCGCGAACCTGGCGATCGGATTGTGCATCGGCGCGGTGGCGCTCGGCGTGTCGACCCATTTCCTGACCCTCGGGCCCGCGCTCGTCGGCATCACGCTCGCGCTGATCGGCACGATTGCCGGCCGCACGATCTTCTACACGCTGCCGTCGCGCTTCCTGTCCGGCCAGGCCGCGGCCGGCGGGCTGGCGCTGATCAATTCGATCGGCGCGCTCGGCGGCTTCGCGGGCCCCTATCTCGTCGGTTACCTGAAGGACAGCTTCGGCACCTTCACCGCCGGGATGCTCGGCCTCGCGATCGTGCTGGCGATCACGACACTGCTCACGCTGTCGCTGTACGCGTTCGACCGGAGCGAATGACATGACCTTTTCGATCAAACGGCGCCGGTTGATCGGCGCGGCCGCCGCCTCGCTCGCGCTGCCCGCGTTCGCCGACACGCCGGCCCCTGATGGAGCCTCCCGCATGACGCAAAGCAACTACCTCGCGGTCCGCCCCGACTGGCTCGCGTCGGCGCTCGAACCCGCGCTCGAGCCCGACCTGCCGATCGTCGACGCGCATCATCACTTCTATGAACGGCCGGGCTGGATCTACCTGCTCGACGACTATCTGCAGGATGCGCGCTCGGGCCACAACATCCAGGCGTCCGTCTACATGCAGGCGCAGACGCGCTATCGCGATTCGGGTCCCGCGGAGCTGAAGCCGGTCGGCGAGACGGCCTATGTCGCCGGCGTGACCGAGCCGCTGCAGCACGGCCCCGTGGCGGTCGCGAAAGGCATCGTCGGCCATGCGGACCTGCGGCTCGGCGAACGCGTGCGCGACGTGCTGGAAGCGCATCTCGAAGCGGGGCGCGGGCGGTTTCGCGGCGTGCGGCACCTGAGCACGTGGGATGCCGATCCGACGCTCGCCAATCCGCTGTCGGCGGTGCCGCGCGGGCTGCTGCTCGATCCCGCGTACCGGGCCGGCGTCGCGCAGCTCGCGCCGCTCGGGCTGTCGTACGACGCGTGGCTGTTCTTCCCGCAGTTGCCCGAATTGTTCGAGCTCGCGAAGGCGAACCCGGACACGCGGATCATCGTCAATCACTGCGGCGGCGTCGTGCGGATCGGCAGCTATGCGGACAAGCGGCCGGAGGTGTTCGCGCGCTGGTCGGCGTCGATGCGCACGCTCGCGCAACTGCCGAACGTGTACGTGAAGGTCGGCGGCCTCGGGATGCGCATCAACGGATTCGATTTCGAGAAAGGCGCGAAGCCGCCGTCCTCGGCGCAGCTCGCCGACGCGTGGAAACCGTGGATGATGACCTGCATCGACGCGTTCGGCCCCGGGCGCTGCATGTTCGAGAGCAATTTCCCGGTCGACAAGGGGTCGTATTCGTTCGTGAACGGCTGGAACGCGTTCAAGCGTCTGACCGCGCAGGCCGGCGCGGACGAGCGCGACGCGCTGTTCCGCGGCACGGTCACGCACGCGTACCGGCTCGGCTGACGCGCGTACGCCGCGTCACCCGGCTTCCACCAGCGCCGCGAGCCGCGCCAGCGCCATCTGCCAGCCGGTCTCGTTGTCGGCGGCCGGCACGCCGGGCGGGACGCCGTCGTGCACGGCATCCACGCGTGTGCCGCCCGCTTCGTCGGACAGCGTGATCGTGATCGTCATCGCGCCGCGCAGCAGCGGGTCGTCGGTTTCGAATACGTCGATCTCGACGATCTGCTGGTCCGGCACGAGCGTGACGAAGCGGCCGTGATAGGTGTCGGTATGCGCGGTGGTCTTGCCGGTGCCGGCCGCGGGCGCGTCGTAGCTCAGCGACACGCGCAGCGCGCCGCCTTCGCGCGCATCGTACGCATGCACGCGGCAGGTCATGCCGTCGGGCACTTTCCACTGTTCGACCGCGTGGGGATCGAGCAGCGCGCGGTAGACGCGCCCGCGCGGGGCGTTCAGGTGCCGGCTGACCCGGGTCGAATGCGTGTGCGTGTGCAACATGTGGCCTCCCGCGAAGCGCGCGCGACGGTGCACGCCGGCGCCCGGCGTGTCGTCACGCTTCCTTCAGGAATCCTAGGCGCGGGCGCGGCGGCATGCAATGACCGCACGCGAGACGGCGTTCAGCGCAGGGTCGCGGCGAAGGCGTCGAGCTGCGTGATGCAGGTGTTCCAGCCCTCGAAAAAGCCGAGTGCTTCGTGGCGCTCGCGCGTCGCCGCGTCGGGATGCATCACGCGCGCCTCGTAGCGGCTGCCCGCGTCGTCGTCGGCCATCGTGATGATTGCCGTGAAGCCCATCCACGGCGCCTGCGGCCGCCAGCCGCCCGTGAGCATCGACGTGAACGCGATGCGCGATTCCGGCACGATTTCGAGGAAGCAGCCGGGATTGTCGCTCGTGCCGCCGTCGGGGCCGCGCATGAACGTATGGAAGGCGCCGCCCGGCCGCAGGTCGAACGCGCGCACCTCGGTGGTCCACGGTTTCGGGCACCACCATTCCTTCAGCAGATCGGGGTCGGTCCATGCGCGCCACAGCGCCTGGCGCGGCGCGCGCAACGTACGCGTGATGACGAGGTCGTGGGCTTCAGCGGGTTCGACGTGGCTGGCTGGCATCTTGCTCCTCCTGGTGACGGCGTTCGACGAATTCGACGAGACGATCGGATCGCGCTTCCCACTGCGCGCGTTGCGCGGCGAGCCACGCCTCGGCCTCGGTCAGCCGGCTGCCGACCAGCGCGCAGGTGCGCGAGCGGCCGGTTTTGCGGGTTTCCACGAGGCCGCTGCGCTCGAGCACGGCAACGTGCTTCATGAACGACGGCAGCGCCATGTCGAACGGCGCGGCCAGCGCGGAGACCGTGCGCTCGCCCTGGCCGAGCGCGCTGACGATCGCGCAGCGCGTCGGATCGGCGAGCGCATGAAAGACGTCGCTGATGCCGGGTTGAAAGTTATCCATTTGGCTAAGTGTAGGCGATGCGGGAAACGCTGCAGCGAAAATTTTCGTCACGTACGATGATGGGGCGGTAACGCGCGCCGATCGGGCGCTGCGTCGCCGGACGTCTGCCGTCGTCGCGCGAGCCTCGACGCCCGGCCGGCGTTCGTTCCGATTCCGGCCCATGCCGAACCCGCGCATGCGGCCCACCTGATTACCGGAGATGGCATGACCGAACCTGTTACCGTCCGCCGCGTCGGCGCAAGCGAAGCGATGGCCTGCGTCGATGCGCTGGCCGACGTGCTGATCGATTGCGTCGAAGGCGGCGCGTCCGTCAGCTTCATGTTGCCGATCGCGCGGTCGACCGCGGTCGCGTTCTGGACGCGCGTGGCCGACGGCGTTGCGAACGACGAGCGCATCCTGCTCGTCGCCGAGGATGCATCGGGCCGGATCGTCGGCACCGTGCAGGTCGTGACCGCGCAGCCCGAGAACCAGCCGCATCGCGCGGACATCTCGAAGATGCTCGTGTCGCGGCACGCGCGCCGGCAGGGCATCGCCGCGCGCTTGATGGCGGCGGCCGACGCGGCCGCGCGCGACGCCGGCAAGACCGTGCTCGTGCTCGACACGGTGACGGGCGGCGACGCCGAGCGGCTGTACGAGCGGGCCGGCTGGCAGCGTGTCGGCGTCGTGCCGAACTATGCGCTGATGCCCGACGGCGCGCTCTGCGCGACGACGATTTTCCACAAGCAGCTCGCGTAAGGGCAATCGCCATGTTGAGCGGCATCGTTCCGGGCGTGTCGGGAGCCGCTTCTTGCCCGGCAGCCAACCGTCAGGAATAGCAGGACCGGAGGCAGCCCCGGTCCGATATAGTCGCGTTCTCGCAAAGGACGCCGACAACACGCCACGCAACCGCCGCCTCGATGAAACGCTCCCATGTCGCTTTCGCCCTCACGGGCCTGCTCGTCGCGCTGCCGATTGCCGCGTATGCGCTCGTCAAGCCGCTGCGCGTCGTCGTGCCCGCGCTGGTTCCCGGCGTGTCGTGCCCGCGTGCCGACATCTGCACGGACGATGCCGCGAAGCTCGGCGCCGCGCAGCAGCTCTATCGCGGCGGCGCCGCCCGCGCGGCGGCGGCCGTCGGCGGGTTCCGCGCCGCACCGCGCATCGTGTTCTGCGCGACGCGCGCGTGCGCCGATGCGTTCGGCCTCGGCACGCGCGCGGCGCTGACGCTCGGCGATTTCGGCATCGTGATCGCACCGCGCGGCTGGCAGACCTATTTTCTCGCGCACGAGCTGATCCATCACCGTCAGGCCGAGGTGCTCGGCAACCTGGCCGTCGTGACCAAGCCGCGCTGGCTGATCGAAGGGATGGCGTATTCGCTCAGCGACGATCCGCGCCATCCGCTCGCGCAACCGTTCGAGGCTTGGCGCACGCAGTTTGCCGCGTGGAATGCGGCGCGCGGTGCGCAGCCGCTGTGGGATGCCGCGCGGGCGATCGAATAGCGCGGCAGCGGCGAGCGCGCTGCGTCGAAGGGTGCGCCGTTACGCCGACGTCACCGGATCGCCGCGTCGGCCGGTCAGCGCGTCCCGCCCCGCGTCGAGAATCTCGTCGGCCAGCGCGGGATCGCTGCCGGCGATCGCGCGGGACAGCACGAGCGCACCGACCATCTGGCTGAAGACCGCCAGCGCGTCGCGACGCGTGTGCTCCGACGTGGCGCCGTCGGTCGCCACCATCCGTTCCAGTCGATCGAGATACGCGGCGAGCCCGTGCGCGTAGCAGGCGCGCGCCGTCTCGGTCAGCCGCGGCGCATCGCCCGCGAAGCCGGACAGCGGGCAGCCGGCCTCGAGGTTGTCGCGATGCGCGGGTGACAGATACGCGGCCACCTGCGCGTCGAGGCTGCCGGCATTCGGCGAATCCGCGCGGTCGTGCATCGCCTTTTCCATCACTTCGGCGACCAGCGCGTCTTTCGACTTGAAGTGATTGTAGAAGCCGCCTTGCGTGAAGCCGGCTTCCTTCATCAGCTCCGTCAGCCCCACGGCGTCCACGCCGCGCACGCGGAACAACCGTTCGGCGGCCGCGACGATCGCGCTTCGGTTCTCGGCAGCCTGCTGTCTGGATACGCCCATCGATCTCTCCCTGATTGTTGCCGATCGCGTCGATTGAAAAACACGATGGTGATCGCCATTGACATGCCCGCGTAGCGCGAACACAATGCACCGCAAAGACAATGGTGATCGACATTGACATCGAGTGTAGCCGACTTGGCGGGCAACACAAAGCCAAGCCGGGCGCGGATGGCAATCGGTCGGTGTCTTTAACGTCGCGGGCACACAACCGGCAGCGAGCGGCTCGGTACGCGATGGCAACCTCGTTTTCCACCGGATCTCATGCGCGCGGCGAGCCGGCGTGCAGGCGATTCATCATGCGAAAGGAACGATCATGAAGATCGAAGGTGCAGTCGTTTTCGTGACGGGCGCGAACCGCGGGCTGGGGCTCGAATTCGCGAAGCAGGCGCTCGCCAGGGGCGCGCGCAAGGTCTATGCGGCGGCGCGCGACCCGGCCACCGTGACGCTGCCGGGCGTCGTGCCCGTGAAGCTCGACGTGACCGATCCGGCGGCGGTCGCGGCGGCGGCCGATGCGGCGCGCGACGTCACGCTGCTGATCAACAACGCCGGCATCGCGCGGCTCGGCAGCCTGACGGACGACGGCGCGCCCGACGCGCTGCGCGATCACTTCGAAACCAACGTGTTCGGGATGCTCGCGATGTCGCGGGCGTTTGCGGGAACCCTGGCGGCCCACGGCGGCGGCGCGATCCTCAATATCCTGTCGGTCGCGAGCTGGGTGAACCGGCCGATCCTGTCGGGCTACGGCGTATCGAAATCGGCCGCATGGGCGTTGACCAACGGGCTGCGCCACTCGCTGCGCGAGCAGCGCACGCAGGTCGTCGGGCTGCACGCCGGTTTCATCGATACCGACCTGACGGCCGGCCTCGACGTGCCGAAGGCCACGCCGGCCGACGTCGTGCGCCAGGCGTACGACGCCATCGAGGCGGGAGCGGAGGAAGTGTCGACCGACGAGTTGACGCGGCAGGTGAAGGCCGCGTTGTCGTCGGGCGTCTATCTGGAAGAGCCGGCGCCGCGTTGACGGCGCCGGTCATGCGCATCCGCCGCCCGCGCGGTGAGCGCGGCGGCGGCGATCGACGCGTCAGACCGTCGTGTCGATGATGCCCGGGATCTTCACGTCCGGGTTTACGTCCGCGTCATAGTCGACGCCGGCGATCTCGAAGCCGAACAGGCGCAGGAACTCGGTCTTGTAGCCCGCGAAGTCCGTCATCTCGTACAGGTTCTCGTTCGTGACCTTGTCCCACATCGCGACGACCTGGTTCTGCACTTGCGGATCGAGTTCCTTGTAGTCCGCGCGCAGGCGGCCTTCTTTGTCGACGTGCGGCGTCGCGCCGTACAGGCTGTCCGTCAGGAGCCCGTACACCTGCTCGATGCAGCCTTCGTGCGTGCCCTTTTCCTTCATCACCTTGAACAGCAGCGACAGGTACAGCGGCATCATCGGGATCGCCGAGCTGGCCTGCGTGACGACGGCCTTCAGCACCGACACGCGCGCATCGCCGCCGTGCGCGGCCAGCTTGTCGCGGATCGACAGCACCTTCTTGTCGAGATCCTTCTTCGCTTCGCCGATCGAGCCGTTCCAGTAGATGTCGTGCGTGATCTGCTCGCCGAGGTACGTGAACGCGGTGGTCTTCGCGCCGTCGGCCAGCACGCCGGCGTCGGCCAGCGCGTCGATCCACATCTGCCAGTCCTCGCCGCCCATCACCGCGACGGTGCCGTCGATCTCTTCCTGCGTCGCCGGTTCGAGCGAGACTTCGCGGATCACTTCCTTGTCGGTGTCGAGGCCGCGGAACGTGACGGCCTTGCCGACCGGCTTGAGCGTCGAGCTGATGGTTTCGCCCGTCTTCGGATGCGTGCGGCGCGGCGCCGCGAGGCTGTAGACGACCAGATCGACCTTGCCGAGATCCTGCTTGATGGTGTCGATCGTGACCTGCTTGACCTTGTCGGAGAACGCATCGCCGTTGATGCTGCGCGCATACAGCCCCTTTTCCGTGGCGAATTTCTCGAACGCGGCGCTGTTGTACCAGCCGGCCGTGCCCGGCTTCGTCTCGCTGCCGGCACGCTCGAAGAACACGCCGAGCGTGTCCGCGCCCGAGCCGAATGCGGCCGAGATCCGGGCGGCGAGGCCGTAGCCGGTCGACGCGCCGATCACGAGCACCTTTTTCGGGCCATTGGCGATCGGGCCGTGCGAAGTCACGTAGTCGATCTGTTCCTTGACGTTGGCTTCGCAGCCGACGGGATGAGTCGTCACGCAGATGAAGCCACGCACGCGCGGTTTGATGATCATGGAAACCTCTGTCTATCTATCGGAAAGGCGGGGACGGCCTGAAATCGGAAAAATCCCGCGCATTGTAAAGGAAGCGGCTGATCGCGGGCGGGCGCGGCCGGAAGCTGCCGGACCGCCCGGATATTTCTCTCTTGACAGAAATAACTGAAAAAACTAAATTCCCCACCATGGAACTCACACCGATTGCCGAACGATTCATTCTCCACTGGGGCGAAATGGGCTCGCGGTGGGGCGTCAACCGCACCGTCTCGCAGATTCACGCGCTGCTCTACCTGGCCGGAAGGCCGGTGGCCGCCGACGAGATCGCGGAGACGCTCAACGTCGCGCGCTCCAACGTCAGCACGAGCCTGAAGGAGCTGCAGGCGTGGCGGCTCGCGAAGGTCGTGCACGTGCTCGGCGATCGCCGCGACCACTTCGAGACGTCGACCGACATTTGGGAACTGTTCAAGCTGATCGTCGAAGGGCGGCGGCAGCGCGAGATCGAGCCGACGCTCACGGTGCTGCGCGATTGCCTGACGAATCCGGAGATCGCGAACGAGAGCCGCGAGACCGAACAGCGCATTCGCGACACGCTGCAGTTCGTCGAGACGCTCACGACCTGGTCGGACGAGATGTTGCGGCTCAAGCCCGATACGCTGATGAAGGCGCTGGGCATCGGCGCGAAGATCAGCCAGACGGTCAGGCGCAAGCCGTCGAAGTAAGCGGTAACGGGAGAGCGGGCACGCAGCCCGCTTTTTTCGGGGTTGTTATTTCTGTCTGTACAGAAATAACTGTAAATAAAGGATGGATATGAACGCAGCCTTGCCGTCGACCCGTCAGCCCGAGCGCACCGGCGCACCGCGCATGACCGTGCTCGTCTGCGGCGCGAACGGCTTCATCGGTCGGGCTCTGTGCGCGCAGCTCGAAGCCGGCGGGCATCGCGTACTGCGCGGCGTGCGACACGCCGCCGGCCCGTACGACGTCGCGATCGACTTCGCGCGAGACGTCGATCCGCAAGCGTGGCTCGCGCGGCTGAACGGCGTCGACGTGGTGATCAACGCGGTCGGCATGCTGGCCGATCGACGCGGCGCGACGCTCGACGCCGTGCATCGCGCCGCGCCGTGCGCGCTCTTTACCGCGTGTTGCCGTACGGGCGTGCGGCGCGTGATCCAGATTTCGGCGCTCGGCGTCGAGCGCGGCGATACGCGGTACTTCGCGAGCAAGCACGCGGCCGACCGTTTCCTGCAGACGCTGCCGATCGACTTCCGCATCGTGCGCCCCGCGCTCGTCTACGGGGCGGCCGGTGCGTCCGCGCGGTTTTTCCGGATGCTCGCGAGCCTGCCCGTGCACGGGTTGCCGGCGGGCGGCCATCAGCGGCTGCGCCCCGTGCATGTCGACGATCTTGCCGAAGTCGTCGCGCGGCTCGTCGCGCTGGCGGGCGATTCGCCGGCGACGGGCAGCCGCGTGATCGACGTGGTCGGCGGCGACGAAGTCGAATACCGCGAGATGCTGGCCGGCTACCGTGCCGCGCTCGGATTTCCGCCGGCGGCGTGCGTGACGCTGCCCGGCGCGCTGGTCGGCGCGGCGGCCGCACTGTTCGGCGCGTGGCCGGGGGCGATGCTGACGCGCGACACGTGGACGATGCTGCGCGCCGGCAACACCGGCGATCCGGCGGCCACCGCGGCGGTGCTGGGCCGGCCGCCGCGCGGCATCGGCAGTTTCATCGGCGCGGATGCCGCCACGCTGCGCCGCGACGCGCTCGCGATGTGGCGACGCCCGTTGCTGCTCGGCGCGCTCGCGATCGTGTGGATCTGGACGGCGATCGCCAGCGCATTCATCCATCCACTGCACGCGAGCCTCGCGCTGCTGGCGCCCGCGCACGTCACGGGGCTGCCCGCGCTGATCGCGCTCTACGCGGCCAGCACGCTGGACTTCGCGTTCGGCATCGCGACCGTCGTCGCGCCGTCGCGGCGCCTGTGGGTCGCGCAAGCGGCGCTGATCGTCGCGTATTCGGCGGTCATCGCGGTCACGATGCCCGGCCTGCTGGCCGAACCGTTCGGCCCCGTGCTGAAGAACGTGCCGATTCTCGCGATCCTGTTGATTCTGTTTTCAGAAGAAGAACACGCATGAATACCTATCTCGTCGTCAAGGCGCTTCACATCCTGTCGTCGGTGCTGCTGGTCGGTACGGGCTTCGGCACCGCGTTCTACCTGTTCTTCGCGAACCGCACGCGATCGGTGCCCGCGATCGCGGCCGTGTCGCGGCTCGTGGTGCGCGCGGACTGGTGGTTCACGACGCCGGCCGTGATCTTCCAGCCGGCGTCCGGGCTGTGGCTCGCGCACACGGCCGGCTGGCCGTGGCATGCGCCGTGGCTGCTCGCGTCGATCGTGCTGTACGCGGTCGCCGGGGCGTGCTGGCTGCCGGTCGTGTGGCTGCAGCTCGAACTCGCATCGATGGCGAAGCTCGCGCACGCGAACGGCGACGCCGCGTTGCCGGAGCGCTACTGGCGCTATGCGAAGCGCTGGGAACGGCTCGGTTATCCGGCCTTTTTCGCGATGCTGACCGTCTACTTCCTGATGGTGGTCAAGCCGATGTAAGTCCGTGGCCGTCGCGCGGTGTGGCGGCGTATGCGGGAAAGCAGGCCATCGATCGATTCATGATGCTGGCGGTAACGAGAAGGAGTGCAAAGCATGGGTTCGAGTGAATTGGTTCTGTACTTCGACGGACGATGTCCGCTATGTGTCGCTGAAATCCGGCGTCTCGGCGCTCGCGACACGCGACACCGGCTGGCGTTCGTCGATATCGCCGGGCCGGGTTTCGATCCGGCGCCGCTCGGCGTCGACCTGCCCGCGTTGAATCGCGAACTGCATGCGCGCCTGCCCGACGGACGCATGCTGACCGGCATCGACAGCATCGTCGCGGCGTATGCGCTGGTCGGGCGCCGCGGGCGAGTCTGGCTGCTTCGCATGCCGGCGATGCGTGCCGGGTTCGCGTTGCTGTATCGCCGCCTGGCGCGCAATCGGCATGCCGTGTCGCACTGGCTCGGATATCGCTCGCAAGCCTGCAGCGAAGGCGGTGCGTGCAGCATCGGCCGGGATTCCGATAGTGCAGCAGCGAATCGCCCGCCGCGCGATACCCCGCGCCGTATCGTCGTGAGCTGGATGTACGCAGCGGCGCTCGTTCACCTGCTCGTCGGCGTGGTGATGCCGTGGATTGCCGGCGCATCGTGGCTCGACGCGTATCACCGGGAGATCGAGCGGCATTTCTGGACGGGAACCGCACCCGAGGCCGCGCGTGTCCAGCAGGTGTGGTGGTTGTCGCTGATCGCCGCGACGGTGCAGTGCGCGGCGGTCTGGATGCTCGCGCTCGTCCATCTCGGCAACCGCTTGCGGAAGCGGGAAGCGTGGGGCTGGTTGCTGGCCGGCCTGTTGATCTGGGCGCCGCAGGACATGCTGTTGTCGTGGCAGGCGCAGGTGTGGGGTCACGTGGCGATCGACGTTGCCGCGCTCGTCGCGATGGTGCCGCCGCTGGCCTGGCTGTGGAGGAGGGATACCGCATGAACACGTTGCCGGCTTTCGACTGGGCGCTCAACCTGCTGATCGTGCAGGGCGCGATGGGCGCATTCGATACGCTTTATCACCACGAACTCACGCAGGACCTGCCGCACCGCCCGCGTGCGCGGCTCGAGCTGGCGATTCATGCGGTGCGGTCCGTGCTGTACGGGCTCGTGTTCGCATCGATCGCGAACGTCGCGTTTCACGGCGCGTGGGTCGCGGCCGTCGCGGCGGTCGTGCTCGTCGAAGTGGGGCTGACGTTGTGGGATTTCGTCGTCGAGGACCGGAGCCGCAAGCTGCCGGCGACCGAGCGCGTGCTGCACACGCTGCTGGCCGTCAACGGCGGCGCGTTGTTCGGGATGGTCGCGATGCAGCTGTCCGCGTGGGCGCACGAGCCGACCGCGCTGCAGCCGATCGATCCCGGCTGGCGCGGCTGGCTGCTCAGCCTGTTTGCCGTCGGCGTGACGGTGTCGGGCGTGCGCGACGGGATCGCCGCGTGCCGCGTCGCGCCGCGCGAGCCGGCCGCCAACCCGTTCGCCGGGCAGCGGCCCGGCAACGTGCTGGTCACCGGCGGGACCGGCTTCATCGGCGAAACGCTGGTGAACCAGTTGCTCGACGCAGGACATACGGTCACGTTGCTGGCGCGCGATCCGCTGCGCGCCGCCTACCTGTTTCAGGGGCGCGTGCGCAGCGTGACGTCCGTCGAACAGTTGCAGCCGCACGCGCGCTTCGACACGGTGATCAATCTCGCCGGCGCGCCGGTGCTGGGTGCACGCTGGAGCAAGCGCCGGCAGGCGCTGCTGCTCGCCAGCCGCGTCGGCGTCACGCAGGCGCTGATGCGCTGGGTCGAAACCGCCGAGGCCAAGCCGCGCACGTGGATCCAGGCGTCCGCGATCGGCTACTACGGCGTGCGGCCGGGCGACGAACGGCTCGACGAGCGTAGCGGCGCGGGCACCGGCTTCATGTCGGCGCTGTGCCGGCAGTGGGAGGCGGCCGCCGAGCCGCTCGAACGCCACGGCGTGCGTGCGGTGGTGCTGCGGCTGGGCGTCGTGTTCGGTCCGGGTGGCGCGTTGCGCCCGATGCTGCTGCCGCATTACTTCGGGCTGGGCGGCCGATTCGGCGACGGCGCGCAAGTGCTGAGCTGGATTCACCGCGACGACGTGCTGCGGATCGTGGCGCGCGCGATGTCGCAGGCGGGCATGCACGGCGTCTACAACGCGGTCGCACCGGTGCCGCTGACCCAGCGCGCGTTCGTGCAGATCGTGTCGAAGGTGCTGCGCCGCCGCGCGTGGCTGCACGTGCCGGCCGCGCCGCTGCGCGCCGCGATGGGCGAGATGGCCGAGCTGCTGCTGGACGGGCAGCGCGTAGTGCCCGCACGGCTGCATCAGGACGGATTCATGTTCCGCTTCCCGACGGCCGAGCATGCGCTGCGCGACCTGACGAATCGGCCGCACACCGATTTCGCGCACGCGGCCTGCCGTTTTCCGCGAGGTCGTGTATAAATTCGGCGTGAATGCGTTCGGCGCGTGTCGCGCGCCCCGAATGCTCCGCACCCGACCTCACAAGGAGACTGCATGCTGCGCATCCTCGGCAAGATTCCGTCCATCAACGTCCGCAAGGTGCTGTGGCTGTGCACCGAACTGAACCTGCCGTTCGAACAGGAAGACTGGGGGGCGGGCTTTCGCACGACCCACGATCCGGCCTATCTCGCGCTGAATCCGAACGCGCTCGTGCCCGTCATCAAGGATGACGACTTCGTGCTCTGGGAATCGAACACGATCATCCGCTACCTCGCGAACCGCTACGGCGGCGATGCGCTGTATCCGGCCGAGCCGCAGGCGCGTGCGCGGGTCGACCAGTGGATCGACTGGCAGGGCGCGGATCTGAACCGCTCGTGGGTCGGCGCTTTCCTCGGCCTCGTGCGCAAATCGCCCGATCACCAGGATCCGGACGGCATCGCGCAGTCGATCGCGGGCTGGACGAAGCACATGCACGTGCTGAATGCGCAACTCGACAAGACCGGCGCGTACGTGGCCGGCAACACCTTCACGCTCGCGGATATCCCGATCGGCCTGTCGGTGAACCGCTGGTTCGGCACGCCGTTCGAGCATCCCGAATTGCCGGCGGTGTCGCGCTATATCGAACGTCTCGCGACGCGCGAAGGTTTCAAGCAATACGGCGGCAGCGCGAATCCGTAATGCTGCGCCCGTCGCGCGTGATGCGGCGGCGCCGTCGCGGGCGGCGCTTCATCGCATCCGGCGGGCACCGGCCCGTCGTCACGCACCGGGCGCCGGCACCGCGTCGAGCACGCGCGCGAGAAACGCCTCGTGATTCCACGCGGCTTCCGGCCGCGACAGCCCGAGCCGCACGACCACCAGCTGACGGCTCGGCACCACGCTCACGAACTGGCCTTCGTGGCCGACCGCGTGAAACGCGTCGGCCGGCATCGCGCGTGCGTGCGGATCGCGATCGTTGAACGGCTCCGGCACCTTGACCCACAGCTGCGCGCCGAATTCCTGCCGCGACGATTGCGGCGTCGCGCGCGTCAGGTAGCGCACCCACCCTTCCGGCAGCAGCCGCTGCCCGTTCCACACGCCGTCCTGCAGCAGCAGCTGGCCGAAGCGCGCCCAGTCGCGTGCGCTCGCATACATGTACGACGCGCTGACGAGCGTGCCGGACGCGTCGGGCTCGAACACCGCGCTGCGCATCCCGAGCGGCGCGAACAGCGCGCGGCGCGGCAACGCGAGGTAGTCGCCGGCGTTGCCGCCCAGCGCCTCGCGCATCACGCGCGCGACGATCGCGCTCGTGCCGCTCGAGTACGACCATTGCGTGCCGGGCGTCGCGACCAGCGGCTTCGCCGACGCGAACCGCGCGGTATCGGGCTGCGTGAACAGCATCACCGCGACGTCGGACAGCGGGTCGTCGTAGTCCTCGTTGAATTGCAGGCCGCTCGTCATCCGCAGCAGCTCGTCGAGCGTGATGGCCGCGCGCGGATCGCCGCTGCCGCGCCATTCGGGCAGCAGCGCCGACGCGTCCGGCGACAGCTTGTGCTGCGCGACCAGCGTGCCGACCAGCGCGGCCGTGACGGTCTTCGTCATCGACCAGCCGGGCAGCGGCGTGTCGGCCGTGAAGCCGGGCGCATAGCGTTCGGCGATCACCTGGCCGCGCCACATCACGACGACCGCGCGCGTGCGGCGCGGCCGCGCCGGATCGGGTTCGTCGAACGCGCGGTCGATGGCGGTCTGCAACAGGTGTGCGTCGATGCCGGCGGGCGGTGTGGCCGGTGCGGGCGGATCGGGTTGCGCGGGCGCTGGATCGGGGAGGGGCGGCAACCCGGCGGGCAAGGTGGCCGCCGCCGAGCCGGTCGGGGACCCGACCGCGAGCGTGCAGCCGAGCCCGGGCCGGAAGTCGGCTTCGCGTTCGGCGAAGCCGGCGAACGTCGCCACCGCGCGATGATGGTCGGGATCGAGCGACGGGCGCACCAGTTTCAGCAGCGGATGGACGCCGGCCATGATGTCGACGTCGATCACGGACGCGGCCGGGCGCCCCGACACGAACACGCCGGAACACAGCGCCTTCGCCGCATAGCCGGTCGCGATCGGCGCGAGCCGGTACAGCATGTAGGCCGTGTAGCCGATCGCGGCAACGAGCGCGAGCGCGACACCGCGCAGCATCAGTTTCTTGAGGGGGATCGTCATGCGCGAGCGTCCTCGGTGGCGTGCCGGCCGGCAACGATCCGGCAGTGTCGCAGGTTCGGGCGACGCGTTGCAATCGCCGCCGCGTGACGCGCGATGACGGCCGCATGCGTGCGCGCTGCCGCGTGCCGACGGGGCGGCCGGCGGCGCGCGTCGGGGCGAGTTGATATCGGGCCGGCCATCGGCCGATAATCGTCCGGCATTGCTCTCCCAGTCCCATTGTCCAACCGAGATCGGAAAACGCCATGTCCTACGACAACAACAACCCGTTCGCCAAAATCCTGCGCGGCGAACTGCCGTGCGTGAAGGTCGCCGAAGACGACGCGACGCTCGCGATCATGGACCTGATGCCGCAGGCCGACGGCCACGTGCTCGTGATCCCGAAGGAGCCGGCCGCGCAGATCTTCGAGCTGTCCGGCGACGCGGCCGCGGCCGGCATCCGCATGACGCAGCGCGTCGCGGCGGCGGTGCGCGCGGCGCTCGAGCCGGACGGCGTGTTCATCGGCCAGTTCAACGGCGCGGCAGCCGGGCAGACGGTCCCGCATGTCCATTTCCACGTGATTCCGCGCTGGGAGGGCGCCGAGCTGCGGATGCATGCGCGCGACGTCGCCGACGCGGCGACGCTCGAAGCGCTCGCGCAGCGCATCCGGGCCCGCTTCGTGTAACAGCGTGATCGCCCTCGGCGCGGCGGCCGCCCACTGGCGGGCCGCTGCGCCGACCGGGCCTGTTTCAGCGGTCACACGAGGTAACACGTGTAACCGCCCGGGAAACTCGGCCGGCCAGGCGCGGCGCTAGACTCCGCGCATTGTTTCATCGAGCGACAGGAAGGGCGGATCGCCTCTTCGTGCCGGCCGCCGCGTGGTGCGGCGGCGCGGCCTTCGCGAGGTGCCATGCGTCTTTCGCGCCGGGAATCGAGCCATGTCCAGACTTCTCATCACGCTTGCCCTGATCGGCGGCCTGTCCGGCTGCTACGTCGCGCCGCCGTACGGCTACGCGCCCGCGCCGGCCTACTACGGTTACGGCTATGCGCCCGCGTATTACGCGCCGCCGGTGAGCGTCGGCATCGGCGGCAACTTCCGCATCCGCTGATCCGGCTTCGGGCCTCGGCTCCGGGCCCCGGCCGCACCGGCCCGGTCGGCCGCCGTTAGCCGGACGATGCGCGCGAATTCACGCGCCGCATGAAGGCGGCGCACGGCGCCCGGGGTGCGCGGTTCCTATACTTCACAGGAAAGCGCATCCTCGCGAGGCCGTCATGACAGTTACCCCCAAGGTCGTCGTCCTGTCGGGCGTCGCCACGCTCGTCTATCTCGGGCTCGCCGTACTCGGCAGCGGCGGGTTCGCTGCGTTCTTCTCGCATCCTCAGTCAACCGTTGTGGCGATCGCGACACTCGCGATGGCCGTCGCCGCCCTGTTCACCGAAGGCAACCTGAGCAGCGGCGAACGCGAGAACCGCGACAACCGCTGGGTGCTCGCGGCGTTCGCGGTGAGCGGCTTCCTGCTCGCATACCTGCCGGCGCTGACCGACCGCCTCGACATCTGGACCTTCGGTGGCGACACGGTGCGCTGGATCGGCGTCGGGCTGTACCTCGTGGGCGGCGTGCTGCGCATATGGCCCGTATTCGTGCTCGGCAAGCGCTTCAGTGGGCTCGTCGCGATCCAGCCGGGCCATACGCTCGTGACCGGCGGCATCTACAGCCGCATCCGCAATCCGAGCTATCTCGGCCTGGTCGTCAATTCGCTCGGCTGGGCGCTGGTGTTCCGCTCGAGCGTCGGCGTGCTGCTGGTCGTGCTGACGCTCGTGCCGCTCGTCGCGCGAATCCGTTCGGAGGAGGCATTGCTGCGTTCGCAATTCGGCGCCGAATACGACGCGTATTGCGCGCGGACGTGGCGGTTGCTGCCCGGCGTGTACTGACCCCGTCATCTTTTCCCCGACCGTCGTCCGGATGCCCGTTACCGGCGTGTGCAGATGTGTTGCCACGTGTGTCTCGAACGTGCGATCGCGTGCATGACCGGCGTGCCGCAACGTGGGGTCGGACCGATGCGGGAGCCAATGCCGGCAAGGGTTTCAGCCGGATTCGACGGCCCCGTTGAATGTCTGTGATTCGTAAACAACTTGTTACCACAATGTCCACGGCAAGGATGCGGGACCGGTGCTATTCTTCGCCGCAAGCTCATTGAAATGAATTGGTCCGCGGTTCGGCACAATGCCTGGCCCGACGTCGATCGATTCAGATCGTCGTACCGAGCGGACCTCGATAACCAGAATTGCGAACAAGGAAGAATACGGGAATGTGGAAGAAAATCGCCCCCGCTCTCGTCGTCGCCGCGTTGACCGGCGCGACTGCACTGCCGGCAATGGCCGGTGACTTGAACAACGCGCTCGGCGGCGCGCTCGGCGGGGTTGCCGGCGCAGCGGTCGGCGGCGCGGTCGGCGGCAGCACGGGCTCCGTCATCGGCGGCGCGATCGGCGGCGGCGCCGGCGGCGCGGTGACGTCGAACCGTCGCGAGCGCACCGGCGCGATCATCGGCGGCGCCCTCGGCGGCGGCGCGGGTA